>JAVXFZ010000104.1:0-7983 GCA_036657595.1 Odoribacter sp.
TTGAGTTACTTTCTTTTTCACAGAGAAATTGATTTGGTGACAAAGGTAGTTTTTTAACTTAAATTATTGGCGTATGAACAATAAAAATATACGATGACATTCTTAATATCTATCTACTTGATGTTCTTACTAAAAAGATTTTTTATATAAGAAACAAAGCGAAGATATAAGTAAACAGTCTACGTGTTAATTTCAAACAATAAGTATCAATATGATAAAAACGAACCTTTCCATAAGATTCATTCTTACATAAAGTCCAATAATTTATATCATAATTATTTACTTACTTACTAATATCGTCTTCCTGCTTATATTCATCCTCGTCAAGATTCTCGGCATAACGACCAAAACCATCGATGCAATTTTATTCTTCATCTTTCTCCTTCTTACTTATCTCCTTAAAATCTTCTCACTCAGTGTATCAAAATTATCGGCAAGTTCCATTCGTATACCTGTATCAATAGCTCTAAAGTGCTTTTTACCACATTCAATTTTCTTTTTCTCGGTATCTTTTACAGCATCTTCAAATAGACCGCCTTTGGTTTCGACAACAAAGTACAATTTCTGCTCATCATTGTCTTCCCATACAAGCACCCAGTCCGGATTGTACGCTCCAAGTGGTGTGTCAATCTTAAACCACGAAGGAAGTTTTGCATACACCTTAACATTCTCCGAGCTTTCTAAATGTTTTGCCATTTCGCGCTCAACGATTGAGTCATAGATAACATAGTCGTAAGGTGATTTGTCGCTTTCCAAAAGATTGCTGTTCAAATAACCTTGCAGTTCCTTATTTTCAAACAACTCCTGACACCACATATCATTGTCTATGCGCTTATATTTTATGCCATCGACCAACAATAGACGCATCTCATTGCGAATAATATCAATAACCGATTCTATGAAAGCTTGAGGGTTTTTCTTAAATGCTTCCAACCGCTTACTCTGAATCAAAATATCTGTAACTGACTTACGTGTAAGCCCCGTTTCATTTTGTAGATAAGTTACAATATCAGGCAGATAAGACACTGTTTCGTCCATTATTCTCATTGATTCACGAGCTTTGTCTTCCCCTTCCTGAACCCCGGCTTCCGTAATAGCCAACTTCACTTTACGAGTAATAAATTTACCCTTACCTATGGTAATTTCTGTCCATATCTTTTTGGCACATTGTTTTATTAAATTGTCTGAGTTGACTTTTACAGAATAGGTTGTTTTGTACTTTATTCGTTCCCACAGAGCTTTAAAATCCTCGTTGAGAAGCATTTCTTTCTTAAAGGTAACCGGGCGTACATCATTACGATTTTTGATATTCATAAGATTGCCGGCAATACGCTTCAATACCTTTACGATAGGAATTTTTATATAGCCAAATCCTTCGGGTATATCTACTCGGTTGTCTTTCAAGTCAATTTTCAATTTTTCTTGAACTTTAGCGGCAACCTCTTTGCTCTTTTTGTTTACAATTTCCTCTTTCACATAGCCTTTTTTTACAAAATAGTCATAAAGGCGATTTGATTTTTCTTCATCGAGAAATACCGGCTTGTCATTTGTGTTATCCACAACGATGCGGGCAAACGAATGCTTGTACAGCAGACCAAAAACAATTCCCGTATCCTCTTCTATCTCTTTCTGAAGGAGTTTTGCAAACTCCTCATAACTTTCATTGGCAATGACAGTGAGAGTGTTGACCTCAAAACCTTTTACTCGCTCACCGTGCTGATTTACGCATATCCGAAGTCCACGTCCAATTTCTTGACGTTTTTTCATCTCTTTAGTGGTTTCATTGAGTGTACATATTTGAAACACATTTGGATTATCCCAACCCTCCCGCAGAGCCGAGTGTGAGAAGATAAAGCGTAACGAGGTGTCAAAGTTCAATAACTCTTCTTTCGCTTGCATAATGAGACGAAAAGCATCATCATCTTTAACCGTTTTACCGGAGGTGTCGATATAGCATTCAAATTTATCTTTCTTATTCGAGGCTTTGCTCTGTTTATCCACAGAGAAATAGCCATTATGTACATTTGAAACGTCTACATTCCTATCCCGTAAGTCATTGAATAGAGTATGATATTTTTGTTTGCGAATTAATTTCGTATACTCTTCTTCAAACATTTTAGCATACTTACCATTTTGGCTATTCCCCTCAGTGTCATATACACGATAGTTTGCTACTTTATCGAGAAAAAACAGGCTAAGCACTTTGATTCCTTGTGGATTAAGCACAAGCTCTTTATCTAAGTGAGCTTCAATGGTCATTCGTATTTGCTCACGCTTCATCACCTCCTCATTTATACTTCCCGCCGGACTGCCTTGTTTTACCACTTTGTCGTTGCTGGTAAACGACATATACCAACACTCCCCATCGTTCCAAATATCCTCCACAATGTAGCCCTCATATTGGTCACGCTTAGTTATATCAAATAGGTCATCTCCCTGTTTTACCCACTTCTTTTTCCGCTCTACCTTTCCTTTGTTCTGACAATCAAGTTCCAAATAGGCCTTAATCCCCGACGTATTGTCCACCTTTATCAGGTCTATGTACGCATCATTCTGGAAGCCTTCGATAGAAGCTGTTGCCACTTCTATTTGCTTCACCAACTTTAACTCGTAAGCATCAATAGAGTCGAGTTTATACATCATATTATAGGGGGTGCGATGCGTAGCAGAATAACGCAGACAGCATAACGGACTAAGAGCTGCAATAGCTTCCTTCGCCTTGTCGGTGTTATCCACACTCTGTGGCTCATCTATGATAACTATTGGTCTCGTCTCTTTGATTAATTCAATCGGTTTGCATCCTAATTTATCGTTGTAGCGGTGAATAATATTTGACTTATTATTTTCGTCGTCATTCTCAAAACTCTTGCGGAACGAGTCGATGTTGATAATCATTATCTGAACCGTGTCGCCGGTGGCAAAAGAACGTACTTGCTCCAATTTGGCAGGGTCGTAAACAAAATAGTCATACACTAAATTCTCATACTCACTTTTAAAGTGTTCTTTGGTGATTTGCAACGATTTGTTCGTACCCTCTTTGATGGCAATGCTTGGAACTACAATAATGAATTTTGTAAAACCATAGCGGCGGTTTAGTTCAAAAATAGTTTTCAGATAGACGTATGTTTTACCTGTTCCGGTTTCCATCTCTACTGAAAAGTTCAACCCTTCTTTCTTGAAGCTCTGAGCTGTAGATTGAGGCACACCATTGCGTAGTTGGATGCGCTGAATATTGTCGAGCATATCCTCCTCGATGATCTTTATAGTGTTACCGATGCCGATATGGTCGTATAAATTGCTTTGAGTGCCTTTTGCCACACCTATGGAGAAGTTGCTTTGAAAAACCTCTTCGCCTGCAAAGATGTCGCAAATACTGTTTACTGCCTCGTCTTGATATTCGAGATGACTCTCGAATTTTATCGTCATACTTTTTGCCATACTGTCTGCTACTTTTATACCGACGCTACGTTAGTGATTCCGTGCTGTTTAAGAATCAGCATTGTATTAGTTTTCATTTCGTCCGAACCGTTAAAGCCTGAATCTTTGAACACCACGCGGCATTTTACATCCTCATCCTTTGCACACACTTCATTCCACAATTCGCCGATACCTTCGGCAACATCGCCGGTCAGGTTGTCGGCAAGGCATACAATCAACGAACCGGCACCCATTTCATAGACTGTTCCGCCGGCTATCGTGTGGCGATTGATTTTCTCGGTAAGCTCAATTCCATATTTGATTAAAATCTCATAAAGCAGATCGTCCTCTGTTCTATCTTCTTTAATGTTGAAAAGCGAGTTGTTTAATGCCTCTTCTAAATGATCGGGGTTACTATCCCACGCATTGACATTGGAACTATCCAACTTGAACACCTTGAATCCGATGTCTAATTTGGGAGCCTCTTCGGCAAATAGCCCATCGTTTTTTTCTTTTTGCTCTTCGAGGATCTTTTTTCCTGCCCGGCGAATGCGCTCTTTGGCTATTTCGGGTATTGTATTGAACCCTGCTTTTCTGGCTTCGCTATCTTCAGGTGTCTCTTCAGGTATTTGCACGCAAATATATTTGCGGTTGCCGCCGTCTGTGTTAAGCTGCATCACGGCTTTTAACTGCATCTCTGCGTTTAACTGCATCACAGCGTGCGCTGTTGTTGCAGAACCGGAGAAGAAGTCGAGAATGATGGAATTACTATTTGTATTAGCCAATGTGAGTAAACGCCTCAATAGTCGCACGGGTTTAGGTCCATCAAAAACACCGGCGTTAAGTAGCTTTATTACTTCCTGTGTTCCCTCTTGACTGTGTCCTACCTCCTTGTAAAATAGAATAGAAATAGGAGCCATACCGTCAAATTTTAATTCTGTTAAGAAGCGTTTTATAGAAGGGACACTATTCCCATCAGTTCCAAACCATATTCTGTTATCTTGGAGTCTCTCAAGGAACGTGTTCCTTGAGAGACTCCAGCAGCGTCCTGCTGGAGGCTCTACTATTCTCCCCGAAGGGGTCGTTATGGGATAATCACAAGATGCACTATATGTTTTCACTGATAAATTATCTGATTTCCACTCTCCCCGTGGATCATTATCAGGATTTAAATAACGAGCATTAGCCTCTTCTGTTCGATCTAATCTACCTACTTTGTAAGTAGATATTTGTTTCGCATACATTAAGATATAGTCGTGGCTATTGGATATAAACCTTGCATCATTTTTAGGAGCATACGCTCTTTCCCAAATCAACTGTGCCACAAAGTTTTCCTCTCCAAAAATTTCATCACAAACTTTTCGTAAATTATCCACCTCATTATCATCAATGGAGATAAATATCACGCCATCGTCCGTGAGCAGATTACGAGCTAATTTTAGACGGGGATACATCATATTGAGCCAGTTGGAGTGATAGCGTCCATCGCTATCGCTCAGGGCTTTTGTCGATAACCGTCTGTCTTGTCCCGTCTGTTCCAAATAGTTGCTTAGATTATCGTTGTAGTTATCCTTATAGACAAAATCCTTTCCTGTATTGTATGGAGGGTCGATATAAATCATCTTCACCTGTTTGTGGTAACTTTTTTGCAAGAGTTTCAACACTTCCAGGTTATCCCCCTCTATATATAGATTCTCGGTCGTCTCCCAATCCACGCTCTCCTCGGGGCAGGGACGCAACGTGCCCGTGCTTCGTTTCTGTGCCTCCCGGCGTGCATTGGCTTTGCCTGCCCAATTGAGTCCAAAACGCTCCTCCGGCGTGTCGACATAATTTCCCAATAGGTCGTGCAGAGCTTCTAAATCAACTCGTCCCTCCTTTATCACTTCGGGGAAAATCTGTTTCAACTGCTCCACGTTCTCATTTACAAGATCTGCACTCCGGCTCTCCGGCTGCGGTAATGTTATCTTTTCCATATAGGGTGTTTGCTATTTTAATTTACTTTTTATCTCTTTTGATGTAATTTGTCTATTATCTACATCATATATTGAACACGATGTTATTTGCTCTTATTCAATAATTCCCGTACATCAATATCCAGCATCTCTGCCATACGAGTAAAGGTTTCTATAGAGGGTTGAGCGTGATTGTTACACCATCTTGAAATCGTAGCAGGGTCTTTGCCTAATTGTTCGGCAAGCCATTTGCCACTCCGATTCTTCTCTATGAGAACTACTTTTAGTCTGTTTATTTGCTTCATACTAAATTTTGTTTTGACCTAAGATACAAAGTTATTGATTTGTTGACACAATCCTACATAAATTCTATTTATTTTCAATGAATGCCTATCATTTAGCCTTTTTTGAAAGAAGGGAGATTCGATGAAATACATTAAGTATTTCCCATCCAAATAGCTTGATGGTTTGAGAAGTGCAACCCTTCTTTGAATAGCAAATTCAAATACGACTTGATGATTGATGATATGCTGAGCACTAAGCATAGGAACACCTTCCGCTTTTCTTTCAGGAGGATTATGAGAGCCGTCTGTAATTTTAAGAAGAACAACTTCAAAAGATCTCTATTTCCATCTAACTGGCATATTTTCTATCGTTTTCTTGTCCATTACTAAAATAGCTCTTTGGGATTAATCTTAAGAAATTCCTCATACGGAATACCACCGGTACCGACCAGTAGTATTTTACTTGGATGAAATTTTTCGTTAAATACTCCCATTCCTGCATTATTGGCATTAGCTCCGCTTTTTACTTCTAATCCAATTACTTTATCACCTTTCTTTAGTATAAAATCAACCTCATTGTTTCCTTCTCGCCAGTAATAAAGGTTATATTTTTCAGAAATTGAATGATTTAGCAAATGAGTGCCAACAGATGATTCCACCAATCTGCCCCACAGTTTTGGATTTACAACAGCAGTTGAATAGCTCCCATCATCTTGCGACGAGAGCAACGCATTGTTATAAACTTGAAATTTCGGACTGGATGATCTTTGACGAATGACGCTTCCGGCATATTTTTCCAGCCCCCCTAACAGCCCACAGTCAGACAATAATTTAAGATAGTTTGCCAAGGTAGTTGTATTACCGGCATCCTGTAATTGACCTGTGATTTTGGTATATGATAGAATCTGTCCTGAGTATAGGCAGCCAAGTTCAAATAGTCTTTTCAGCAGTGTAGGTTTATCCACACGAGTCAGCATCAGGATGTCTTTGGAAATACTCGTCTCTATAAGTGAATCTTTTATATAATTTTTCCAACGTTCTTCATCATTTATCAATGACGCCGAACCGGGATATCCACCAAAATAGATATACTGCTCTATTGTCCAATCAAACGCTGACTCCATTTCAATAAATGACCAGTGACCTAAATAAAACGTTTCAAAACGCCCTGCTAAAGATTCCGTTAGTCCCTTTTGAATAAGAAGACGAGATGACCCTAACAGAATGACTTTGATATTTACTTCCTCCCGAGTATCTTTGTCCCATTGTTGTTTAACAACCTCACTCCAGTTATCTATTTTTTGTATCTCGTCAATCACAAGAAGATACTCCTTCGCACCAGAGGCTTTCATTCTCAATCTTGCTGTCTCCCAAACCTGCATTAGCCAAGCCGAATGAGTAGCTGAAATAGCATCTGCCGATTCGTATATGTTTGATATGGAAAGTTGAGACAATAACTGATTTATCATCGTGGTTTTACCCACCTGGCGAGGACCAAGTATTACCTGGATAAACTTTCGCGGCTCTTCAGTTCTTGACCTAATAAGCTTTAAATAAGGACGTTCATACATAATGTATTAATTTACTCAATATTAAAAGCAAATTTACTCAATACTATTAGATTTACAAAACATACAGAATATTTTTATCAGATATTTCTATTTATTCGTCTTTTGCCGATTGAGCGACTTGAAAGATGAATAAGTGATTCTCTTGATTAGACGAAAGATGAGCTTGCAAGATGAAGAATATAATAAGAGGCTGAATTCAAATAAAGCATAGAAACAGCTTAAAGTGAATCCTTTTGCTGTTAAAAGATATATTTTGCATCGAACTACTCAGTTTATTATGATACACTGAGCACGAGAGCTATCTGCCACAGGTATTTATTGATTTGTTCTTTCATTGTAAACCTCTTTCAAATTCAATTTTCTGATGAGGTGATATTTATCTTTGATAAGCAGTATTAGCCGGCGGCGTTTTTTTTATTAGAATAGTTCATTAAAAAGTGGAGCCCCTGCTCATAGTAAAGGCATAGGAGAAGTGGGATACGCACTAATTTAGGCTGCACGATTTTCTATTGACGATGTCCTCTCTGCCATAGTATCTGTATGTCAACCATCTCGCAAAATGGATACCAAAAGTTTCTAAATTACTTTCAAAGAGTCTCCTGTTGCATTTTGTAGCGACTTTGTAGCGATTTTACAAGCTCTTTATACAGGTGGGAGCGTGGCGTTGGCAGAAGGCGTTTGGGACGGAACGTTTAGTCTAAGCGGGAGGGAGCGAAGCGGGTGGTTGAATCATTTGTTTGGCGATGGTGGCTTGGCGAT
>JAVXFZ010000105.1:0-7630 GCA_036657595.1 Odoribacter sp.
CATTGAGTTTCAATGTACGGAAGAAGAGCGGCTAATTTGCTCTGCTTTGTTTCTCCATCAGAATCAAGTACTTCAATGATTAAATCGAAAGGATTCTTGCAGTTAGCAACGGGTAGTTCGTTTAGTCGCTTTCCACCGGCATAAGCGGCTAAAAGCTCCTTTAATTTTACTTCCTGTTCATTTGTAAATGCCATAATTTTTCTATTTTTTAAATTAAACGTAATTTACCATTTCCAAGCAACCGAAGCACACCGGAATGCTTACGCAACACAGGCGGAATGACTGTAATGGTGATTGTCTTATATAATCCCGTATTAGCGGTAGGAATAGCGTGAATGATACTGATGCCCGGATGCTTGATCACATAGCCACCATCAGGAGATACTTCCACAGCACCGGGTGCACCAAGAAATAATGTATTATTGCCGGAACCACCCGGGAGAATCGTCGCACAGATACGCTGAGAGACAGTGTTACGATAGGTGACAGTAGGTGAGTATTCTAATACTAACCCCGTCGGAAGAAAGACAGATGCCGCAGAAAGAGCTGCCTTGAATGCCTCTAATTCTGCTATCTTATTAGTAGTTAAAGAACTTAATTCTACCGTCTTCTGATTGGTATTTGCAGCAGCCGCATTTGCCGTTTGAGCAGAATTCATTGCGGCAATCGTTTTTTCTTCCGCCAAAACTGCCTTAGCATCCGCATTTGCAGCTGCAATATTTGCATTTGCAGTCGCTAAATTGGTCGCATCAATTGCCTCGCTTACTCCGGAAATTTTATCAAGAGCAAGCTTGATTTTATAAATTTCATCACCACTGATGAACCCACTTTCTCCGGAAGCAACAAGACCTGCGAAAAGTTCTTTTATTTTTTGAAAAGAGGTACGCTCCGGACTTTTGTTCAAATTAACCATATCCTGAATCATTACCGCATCGGTCATTTCTAACCGGTCCCGATGGGGCGTGCCTGAAGGAAATTCTATTGCATCCATAATTATAGTTTTATATTTTTTATTGCCGTTATGTTTTTACTATTGGCAGTCAATTTTTGGCACTTGCCTACACAAAGAAGCGCGCGAACTTTCTTCACCGCACGTGTCTCGTAGTGATTTAGCAGATCTTTTTCATTCGCCGGTTTGTATTTGAAATTCACAAAATAAAGATCAGACCTTTCATCTATAACGGTGAATGATCCTTTTTCTAACAAAATAGGCAGTAACACAGCGGCAGCCAAAAAAACATTATTACTGATCATCATGTATTTAAACATCTCCGTTATTTTTTTGGAGACATAGCCACTACCACTCTCTATTGTATTGGTGTAATCAGTCGTGCGACTGAGGATGTTCGTCGATAGGTTGTATTCTTCCCGGTCAACTTTCAAAGTGTCTTTTAGACGGGAAGATAACAGGGTATCCATCCCTCCCATCGCGTTTTCAAATAGGAAGTATTCATATTGACACACAGAGGAACGAAGTGTGAAATAAACACGACCGCCAACCTCGCGACCGGTACCATCTTCAACCCAAACACTATAAGATGCCATATCTTTTTGATCATTCAAAAAACTGATATGCCGCAAGCCAACAGGAATGATATGTACACTGTAAGCTCTATCGGTCGTCGTGAAGGAGCCTATCGTATAATCGCGATGCTGACCGGATCTTGTGATGACAGTTGCCTTTACCTTGTAAGGCTTCCAGACACTGCGATCTAAAAAATACAAATAATGAATCCCATCAAAAGTGGTTTCCTGACATGCAGGGAAAAGAGAAAGGTAATGATTACATAGGTCTATGTATTCATAAAATTGAATGCTACCGATCTGATCAGCGTTCAACCGGGCACGAATAGCCACATAGACAGAACTTTCAACATCCGTTGGGGCACTCAATGAAGGATGTTCGGAAAAAACAATCTTATAGCGAACCATATTACCAACCGCCTGCCGGATCGCACCGGAAGCGATGTCCGGAAGAGCCGGTGACATTCGATCGTGAAGGAGCCGGCTAATGTCTATATCCGCCAACCCATTGACATCCGGATATAAGTTTAATAAAGGAAGCGGTGAAAAAACACCGGGATCAGAAGGAGATTCAACAAGCACACGAGCTGACAAACGATCTCCGGATCCGTGAACCGTTGTCTTCACACGAAAACAAATCGGATTGCCGGAAGGCGATAGATCCGGTGGTGTCTGTAAAATTGTTATTGCCATACTGCCGTGTCCTCCTTTATTTTTGTTTTAAATGAAAAACTAATGCGACAAAAGATGTATCCCAATGCCGGATTGACAAAGTGCATCCCTTCAGCAGATGATATATCAAAACTGGTAAGCAATGGTACGCGATCCCGCTTATCCTTAACCATCTTGAGCAATATCTGTTCGGCAATAATTTCAGCCCGCTCCAATGACTCTGTACGCTTCACAGGATCGAAGATGTCGCACACATCCACAATGCAAAAAGCACCATTACGAGATTTTAAAATATTGTCAGCACCGGAGCCGGAAAAATTAAAGTCGAAGCCTTCCAAAATCAACGCCGGATAATCAGAGATGGCGACATCCTTATCAAGCAGCTCATCAAGCTCGTAACGACAGAATGTCTTTATACAGGGATGTAATTGGGAAAGTGATTCAAAATAGTTTCCTATGTCAGTGTATTTTTGATCCATTTTTTCGCGATTCTTTTATTTTTCTTGTTAAATACTTGAATACTACGTTTACAGGCACTTCCGCATATTTGTCCCGGTCCTTGAGGTCATCGCCAACAAGGCTGTCAAATACATCACTCCAAGAACCGGAAGAACAGGAAACTATTTCCTTGCGCGCTGACGGGAAAATAAGAGGGTATCGCTCAATAATCCACTCACGAAGCATCCCATAATTTAAAGCGATAGATTCTAAAATACTCACATCTATTTTTCTCAACCTATCAGCATTCCGATCAGCAATAGACTTGCTGTAACCGGAAAACGGGGAATAGAGGTAAGAAACAAAATCACGGAGGATCTCTACCTTGCCGCTATTGGCGTACTGCATATAGAAGGAGTCAACATAGATGAATTGAATAAATGTCATCTCAGCCAACTTAGGCTTAGGAGCATAAAGCGTTCCAATCCCCTTGCAGAAGATTGTTTTCAAAGTGAAGGAACTGACCTTTGTATCTCTTTTAATGAATGAAAAGAGTTGAGCCAATTCGTATGTCTGTATGCCGCTCAATCGCCGAATGATACGGGGGGAGACATTGAGCATAATTGACAATAAGGTAATATCATCAGGACGTGAACAGAGCGCCATAAATTGACCGGCAGTCATTTCCGACCAACACGATGGAAAAGTTGTTTCAATCGTGCGGGTGCGGAAAAAACGCCTGTAAGTCAACTGAATAGTATTCATTTATTACGAATATAAAGAATAGAAATTATAAAAAGGATGACGGAAACCCAAAACCAAGTGATCTTATAAAATGGTTCACGAAGGATTATCTGCGATTCCTTCGCGCGAAGGCGTTGCTCTAAGATTTGGATTCGATTTACATATATTGCCGTATCAATAAGAATCGGCAATTGATGTAATCTAAGATAAGGAATATTGTTTGTAATGCCGGCACAGGCGTAAGCGTTTAAAGTGGATGCATACCAAGGCAAGACAGTAAGCTTTTCGTTTTTAAAATTCTCAATGGCGGGAAGGTCGGCGATGATCCGATCCCCATCCACCATAACAGTATCTCCCGGAAGATATATGTTGACAGATATTGTGTCCGTCTTTATCACAGTATCACGGAGGATGGTTTCTTTTTCTTTTATGAAAGATTCATACGTGCGACAACCGGTGAACATCATCGCACAAATAAAGGGTAAGAAAAATAAGCACATCATATTTTTCTTTTTCAAAAGGCTATCCTTGCTGAATAGCACAAAAAAACCACCACCGATAAATAAGGATACTTCTGTCAGGGTCGCTTTGTCCAAAAAAACAAGAGCGAAGCAGACAAGAAGGATCAATACACCAATAGCCGTTGTTTTCCAATTTTTTAAAATCCTGTCTATCATTTTTTAATGTTTTTTAAATTCCAACGACACGGAAAAACACGGGCAAGCCTTTTGCACACCCGGAAGATCACGATGTCCCAATACTTGAGCATTCGGAAATTGTAAAAGCAGCCTTGCCACCAATGCCAAAAGAGATGCTTTTTGAGCCGGCGTCCTATTGTCCTCAGGAGAACCGTCGTCAGCCTTACCACCGGCATAGCAGATACCTATACTTGTAGCATTGTAGCCCTGCGCGTGAGCACCAAACTTTTCAAGCGGACGCCCTGTCTCTATCTCGCCATTACGACGGATCACGAAGTGATAACCTATATCGGCAAACCCCCGCGCTTGGTGCCATTCCCGAATCTCTTTTACTCCAATATCCATCCGGGCGTAAGTGTCCGCACAATGGAGGATGATTTTGTCAATTTTTCTCATTTTTATTTCGTTTTAAAGTTTGAAATATCTTAATACACCACCAGATGAAAGCAAGAATCGGAACGATGATCCCAGCCAACTCACTGACATCTTTTAGGTACCATTCGTTCAGCTTGAGCCAAACGAATGAACCATTCAACCCTACGCCGATCGTGTTCCAGAGATAGATAATATGTTCCCTCATTGCCAACAAGTTTTTTTGTTTTGGTTATCACGAATCGTTGGATGAACACTTACACTACCCGTTAAGTGTTTTTGAAGAATACATAGATAACGGGCGGCTAACGAACGATATTTTTCAGATAAGGCGAGAGCATCTGTACCATAAAGTGGATTCTTTTCTTTCGTACCGCCACCGGAAACACGATTTTCAAGCCATACGCCGGCATCCGAGATGTTAACACCCCGATCTTCAATAGCATAAGCAACTGCCAGATTTACAAGAATAGGTTGCACTAATTCAAGGGTACGACGCTGATCTGCCGTTAACGCGTCCGACAATATAGCCTCCCGCAATTCTTTCGGATCAATGATCTGCGAAAGATCTAAATCTTCCGCCAGACGAAGAAAGGATTGAAGGTATTTAAATACAACATATCCCACAGGCTTGTAGTAACGAGAGAAAACAAAACGATCAGGAACCAACCCGCCACGAGTGGATGTGTAGTATTCCGATTCCTTGAACTCCGGAAAGGTCACTATGTTTTTGCTGAAATGATCAATGATCATATCCAACTGGTCAAAACCATTCCGGCGGAAGATGTCTTTTAAATCGTCTTCCTGATATTTGTACAGACTATCGGTTTTATCACCCGTCAAACGAGCAAAGCCACCCCGAAGAATCTGCGTATTCAGAAGGGTGAAGTTTTCGTAAACAGTGATGTTCGCCAGCGCCTTTCGACACAAGTGTATTTCATCAACGAAACCGGAAACACTGCCAATTATTTTTTTATATAATGGATCTCCCAACAAGGGAATTATATAGGTGCGCTCAGCATCCGACAACAAGGAGTAGACTCGTTCGTAATCGTAATTAGAAGAAAAAGGAAGAAATTCCTTCAGCTCTGCAATGCCGGCAACAGGATGGTTGGAAAATAACATTATGCCATATTTTTAGTCGTACCCGCGCCACTATCGAGGGTGGTTAATATTGTGTTTCGAAATCTCAACTGTACGTCCTCTATACCATTGAAGGCAAGCATCGCCTCGATCGGATCAAGCAGGTTTTGCCGATCCAACCACGCCATTGCTATGTTGACTAAAAAGGCTTCGCGGATATTTGAACCGCCCTGATTGCCGGCATAAGTGCCTCCGGGCATCCCGGCACCGAGAACATTCGGATTAACCATCAGTGAAAATAATATCTCACTGTTAGCGGCTGCCGAAGTAAGCAGTTTATCATCCGCCTTGTATTTGTTATCCAAGGATTCGATGATCCATTGCTCTTCGGGCTTTCCATTGTTACCAATGGAATAATGAGTGAAGATGGCTTTGTTGGCATTTTTAGTGTCCGTTAAACTTTCTTCGATCTTGTCAATGTCCTCTTGTATTTTTTGGCGGCGCGCCTCCGGATCTTTGTATTCATTCAACGGATAACGTTTGTCCCAATATGCATAAGGGATCTTGACGTGCCACATCCACGTTATCTGATTTTCGTAAGCCTTAGAAAGGAAGGCAGGTATCTTGTTAGCCACGTCAACCCAGCCGGCAAGCTTCGCAGCCCACCAAGAAGGAAGCGGATAGATGTCGTTGTTGTCCCATTCGTCACGAAGGGGATAGATGTAACTTTTACCAGCGATCTTGCCCGCATAACGAAGACGATCCAAGGCTGCCGACGGATCGTAGTTGTCCAACACCGGATATACTTCAATATTTTTAGGATTGCTAATGTCCGGAAACTCTCCGGAAACAATGCAATTCTCAATTTGACCGCCCGAAGGCTTTGTCAACCGACAGTGCAACGCATTGATGGTGTTGATGCCGATTAGTTTAGTGCCGTCAATGTTGGGAATTAATTGAGGAAAAGAGATGCCGAATTTTATTATGTCTCTGTATGCATTCGACAGGTATCGACGCACCGGACGAGACTGAAGAAAGGAGATGATAGCCGGATCATTGATGACCTCAAGCGTTTCGTTTCCTTTGGCATCATAACCGGTCACACGGCACGGGAAAATGCCCTGACCCAATACAACGCGATGAAGAAAACGAAGCCCGGTGCTCAATACACCCGTTTTACCAATCAGCATATCCGCCTGAGTGGGGAAATCGTTGTTCGGACCCCAGTTGCAACATTCATAAGAACCAACATTTGTCGTGTCTTCAACCTTTTTAAGCTGAGAGGAAGATTCTATTGAAGCAGGAATACCGGTGGTCGTAGCGAAAAATTTAGTACCGTACGCCATTAAAGGCGTACCATTGCCGGACGTGAGCAACCGAACACTCATAATGACACCTCCAATCCATTAAAACGGATGATGCGATCTATACCCACCGGTACCGGATGACCGATCGCATCACCACGCTTATCTACCGCAACAACACCACGCATCCGATTGGTACTTAAATTCATATTCAACCCGCAGGAAACAGCACGAGGATAAAATACACGCTCGCCATTCAGTTTGTCGAATTGAATGGAAAATACAATTTGATCGCCCGTACGGGGATTCTCTTTAATATCTAATTCTTGTAATACTGTCCTTCGCCTGATCGTCGTTGCCATAGTGGTTTAACTTTTCAGCGAAAATAGACGATCGACGAATTTTAAAAAAGGACAGAAAACAGAGCTGAAAAAAAGCCCCGACAGAATGACGGGGCTGAAAAGATTGTTTCTATATAGGGTGGGGAGATTTTATACCTCTGTGTTGCATTTCTTATTTTTGAGAAATCCGGAAGTAATGTTTTTTGAAACACGGAGTTCTTCCAGACGACAAGAGATTGTCATCAGGTGGTCCATTGCCTCATACAGATTGACTTTAAACTGGTCCCAGCTTTCGAAGATTTCATTTTTCATAAAATCAAGCTCTTTAGACGGAAGAGCGCAGACAACAGTCATAACCTGCACTCGCATTTCACAGAGAGCGGTGATTTCCTGACTGACTAATTTTTGTGCTTCTTCGATAGTCCTCGGATAATAAATAATGGTTTTTTGATCC
>JAVXFZ010000106.1:0-7536 GCA_036657595.1 Odoribacter sp.
TTCCTATTTTTGCTGTTTTACCAAAATCTTATTTGTCCTTTTGTTAAAGTAAATATTCTTTCTTCCTTTCCGGTGGTCAGATTGCGAAGCCAATAAAGACCTCCTGTGGGGAGGTCATCATAAATGATATGGTCGTCTTTAGCTTTTTTTATTCCCATAGAATGCCAGCCGTTAGGGAAGTCGTAATAGAACAGTTCATATTTATTGTTTGGATAAATGCCATTGCCATCATTTCGTCCAAGATAACGAATTTGTGAAAAGGCGACCGGTTTTTCAAAATCCATTTTCACCTGTTTCACTATCGTCATCGTGAGTGGATCATCATCGAATAAAAGGCTTGCTCCCTTGCTATCAAGGTCTATGATTTTACCAATTTGTTCTTGGTGCTGATTGTCGTAGAATCGTAAATCAGCTAAAAAGCTTCCAGATGTTTTGGCACTGATAAAACGCCAATATCTTCTTTTCAGATTGGTGTCAACTTTGATAAATTGATATTGATAATTTGTTTTTTGAGTTATTCGGAAGAGAGTATCCGGATGTTTAAAATCTGAACGATTGGAAGCTTCAAATTGTGAATAGGTTAATTCATCATTCCAATAATTATTCATACTGTTTATGGGATATTTTCTGGTGAATGTTCCCTTTTGTAAAGAATCTTTTCGGAGGTTTAGCGTTTGTATTTTACCGTTATTAAAAAGAATAAATGGTGGAGCCAAGGGATGCATTTCTTCTGTTTCGTCATAATATACAGGTAAATAAATGCTCCCTTTCCCCATATTTGAAAATGTAATTTTATTTCCGGACACTTGTGTGCACGCAATCGGTTTCCAAGTCAAGTCATTGAAGACGGCTAAATAGGCGTGATTTATTTTTCTTATTCCTGGAATTTTCAATGTGACGTCGGTTGTTGGTAAGTATAGATCAGTGACATCTTTGTTGAAAGGATCTTGAAAAAAAGGGGGTATATATTCTTTTCCCGCTGGTTTGGCTGTTTTGTTGTGTGAAAAAGTACGGCGATAGATTTTACCTGCCGAATAGATACCGGTTTGAAATAATTCCGGCGCTTTTACCTGTAAATCAATGACCGTAGCCCAATAATGACGACCATTCCGATTGGAGTAATGAGGAATAAAATCAATAGCGGATGGAAGTCCGAGCGTTCGCAGGGTAAAAAGATTTAATTTACTGATAGGAATACATTCTATTTTAAAATCTTTCATATCCGGATTGGGTATTTTAGCTTCAATACTTGGAACATAGCGATAGAATTGATGACTCATTTTATAGATAGAATGTCGGCAGTCGTCGTAATATTTTGTGTAATCTCCCAATTCCGGTTGAAAATCAGAAATAGCATCTCGCCAGTCATCTAATGGTTCATTTTCCACCCGGTAAGGCAAAAGATATTCTTTGAAATTTTCAAAATCGAGATCTTTCAGCCAGGGAGCATTTTGCCATTGTTTAAAAGCTATTTCAATTTGATGGATCAAGAAATCCGCTTGGATGACTTTTACATCTTCTTGTAATTCCAGTTGTTTTTTGTATTGTGTGTAATGAAATGGAACGGTTTGAATCAATTTTTTCTCATAATAAGGTGTATGCTTGAGTGTGTCAACTTGATCACAATAGTTTTTCATAAACGAACCGCCGTATGTATAATGTCCCGGCATATTCTCAATCAGAAAAATAGCGGATTGTAATTTCAACTTGTCTGCCGGATCCTGTGAATAATATGCTATTACTTTTTCCAATTCCTTCCGGTTTTCGCCGCTATATTTCAATACGGCTTTTAATCGGGCGGAATGGTCGCTGCAACTGTTGCAGATGACTGCGATGATTGTTATAATGATCCAACTATTTTTCATACACTTCTGTTTATATAGCTCTTCTTTTGGGGGCTTACCAAAATCTGACTTCCCCATTTTTACACGTAAATATACATCCCATTCTCTGTAGAGTGATGTCTTTTAACTGACAGAGTGTATTTGCCGGAATACGGTCAAATACGATCAAATCGTCAGAGGCTGTTTGTCTACCGATAGATACCCATTTCCCTTTTTGATAATAAAACAATTCATATTCATTTCCGGGATATATGTTATCATTGTCATTGTTTGTACTAAACCGGATGGTCGCAATCGAAACGGGTTGACCAAAATCTATCGCTACTCCGTTAAAAATAGGTTTATAGGTATTTGGATTTTTATCTGTTAGTGCTTTTGTATTCGTTGTATCCGGACCGATAAATTGCCCGACAATCTCTTGTCCCTGTTTGTCTAAAAACTGTAATTCCGACAATGCGGCATAGCCTTGTTTGATAATGCGCCAGAATCGCTTTTTCTTTAGCGGATCAATTTGAACGGTGTCCCATTCATAAAAATGAGGATGTTCTATTTTGAAAACGATCTCCGCATCTTTGAAGTCACCGCTTGTTGCACACTCCAAACGGGTCCCTTTGATGTATGTATTGAGATAATTGTCGTAATGACAATAAGGACGTAATCTTCTTATTTGAAGCGTTTGCAAAGAATCTTGTCTCGGATTTAAATATTCTATTTTACCTTGATGGCGGAGGATGAACGGTTCGCTTAAAAAGACAGTATCCTTATGGGGATAACAAACAGGCAGGTAAATACAATCTATGCCTAATTTTGTAAATTGGCATTGCTTATTCATAACTTCACCATAACAGATCGGCAGCCATTCCGTTCCGTTATAGACCGATAGGTATGCATAATGCGTTGGGGGAGGCGTTGGAAATTGAAGGGTGATAGTTGCCGTCTTCAGATATACATCCGTCACGTCTTTTTGAAATGGATTCCGGAAAAAAGAAGGAATAGCTTCCTTCTTGTGGGACGAGGGGATCGGTTGATGGGAAAAAGTTTGACGATAGATCTTTCCAATGCGTAAATTTTGTATTTGGAAACTTTTTTTTGTTATTAAACGTTGATCAATGGCACACCACCAGTAAGTACACGGATCGTAAGTTCGATGTATGGGTGTGAAATCTGCTGCCGTGGGTATACCTGCCCTGCGTAAACAGAGCAGTGAAATTTTGTTGCGATTATTACCTGTCCGTAGGTATTGATTTAATTGTTTATCCGGGCATTTATAGGGGACAGGTAACACATTTTGAGAGGTAAGATATTCACTGATGGCTTTGGGCGAGTGG
Organism: Odoribacter sp.; assembly: GCA_036657595.1. Lineage (GTDB taxonomy): Bacteria > Bacteroidota > Bacteroidia > Bacteroidales > Marinifilaceae > Odoribacter. The sequence continues at coordinate 3,173 of JAVXFZ010000106.1, forward strand.
GTGGTGTTATCATAGTTTTGAAGCATATAATCAATGTGCTTTGAAATCTCTTTTGTAGGATTTTCGGATAATTCGATTATTTCATTTTCGATCCGATAGGGCAACAGGTATTCACAAAAGATTTCAAAATCTATTTCTTCCAGCCAAGGGGAGGAATCCATTTTTCGGAAGACGGATTCGATATGTCGTATAAGGAAATCGGCAGTGATATGGCGTATATCTTCTGCTTTAATGATTTTCTGACATAATTCAGGATGTTCGTTGGGTAAGGTGAAAAGTACGCTTCTGACTTCAGACGGTAACTCTTTCATAGAGTCAATTCTGGCTTTATATTCCGCGATACAGCTACTATCGGGAGAATAATGTCCCGGCATATTTTCAATCAGAAACGTAGCCGCTTTCAGTTTTAGGCTATCTGCCTGATGCTGTGAATAATACTTTAATACTTTTTCCAGTTCCGTTCGGTTATCTCCACTGTATTTTAATGCCGCTTCCAATGCCGCTGATTGTTTGCTGCATCCGGTGATCAAACAACTGCCAATGGTCAATATCCCCATCATTCCGATTATAAAAAATCTTTGCATCTTTTCTTTTTAAATTTTAAACTGAATCCATCCCTTTCAATAGCGAGCCTTGTTGTTCAGGTGTCTTATTTTATTTTCGTAAAAAATCTTTTCCACTTATACGCTTGTGTCTCCGGATCTTTTGCCGTTAGCACCCACACGGCTTTGCCTACAATAAATTCCTCCGGGATTAATCCGATATACCGGGAATCCTGCGAATTCCACATATTGTCGCCTCCCATAAAATACCAATTGCTGCGGAAAGTATAATCCGTTATTATAGAATCGTTGCCGTACACCTGTCCATCGCGTTCGTAAATATGAATGCCACTCTCATATTCAATCATTTTATGGTACAGTCTGCAAGCAGTTGTGTCCAGGTATAGCCGGTCTCCCCGGCGAGGAATATAAAGTGGACCCATATTCAGGATCGTCCAATCTAAGCGGGGATCAAACGGGATGGTATGATATATACCTTGTGGAAACTCTCCCCCGTAGTGGGCAATCATTTGCTGATCCTCCAGATTGCCGAAGCCCTTTTTTCCGTTTATTTCATAAAAAGCCTCCCGTATGCACAAGGTATCTCCCGGTACGCCAATACATCGCTTGACATAAAAGCGGGAAAGGTGCATCCTGATTTGATTCCATCCTTTTGAATAGGGAAAATTAAATACCAAAACATCTCCGTGGCGCACCGGAGCATATCCTTTCATTCGCCACATCTCCGGTTCTTTCCCGTTCTTTAGAAAATCGAAGTTCTTATACATCCGCGCCCCGAAGCTCAATTTATTGACCAAAATAAAATCGCCCGATTCAATGGACGGTTCCATCGAATCGCTGGGTATGGAATAAAAATCAACCACAAACAGGCGGAATAGAAGAGCCACTGCCAACGAAACGATCACCGCCAGCGAATATTGTAATATTGTTTTAAGGATTCCCCTGATTTTTATCATAAAAGAATGGTGCTGGTCATACATTGATATTCTTGTTCAACGTTAGTCAAGTGATTTCATTTTTTCTTTATATAGTTTCCACAGCTTTTCATTGCCTACGGGACTGCCGATTAATAGAACTTTGTTGTGTTCGTCCAGCAGGAAGGTTTGAAACATAGGTAACTCAGAAAAGTTATTTATTTTATTCATATCCCCGTGTCGGTCGTAAAGGAAGGGGGAATTGAATCCGTTGATTCTTTGTAAGGTTTCTACTTCCTCAAATTGCTTCACGTATGCAACAAACACAAATCTCACCTCCAATTGCAGACTGTCAGCCTCTTCTTTCAAAAGTCGCCATTCATACAATTTCATCCGGCATTCCGTACAACCGCTTGTATCGACATAATTTAAAATCTTATACTTTGTGGCAGATAGGTCCACAAAGGTATCCCGTCCGTAAATTTTCATCTCCAGATTGTCCGGAAACACGATTTCCTTGTTCTGCCACCTTTCCACCAATTGCGTTATTTCTCTTTTTTTATTATTGCATCCCACACAAAGAGAGATCAATAATAATATACACCCCGTTTTCATTTTCATTTTTTTATATGGTTATATTGTTGTAAGCTTGTTTGCAATTCCATTTTCATTTCTTTGATAGCAGGCGACATCACTTTCGGTTCTTTGTCAATCACCCGTTTAGCCATAGCGACACCTTTTTCTTCCTGACCGCCGGAGAAATATAAATTCGCTAAAAGGTAAAGAGGGTATAAGCGATGGGGAACCATTTGTGAGGAATGAACAAAACAGGCTTCCGCTTCTTTATATTGCTTCATCGCCTGATAATTCTTTCCCATTATATTCCAGAACATTGGGTCGGAGCTAAGGCGCGCACCTTCTTTCAATATGCGGTTACTTTCCTCGTATTGACTTGTCTTTGATAGACAGTGTCCCCATTCAAACAAGAACTTTGGTTCCTCCCTTAGTTGCCCGTATAATTTTCGGTACTGATCAACCGTACCCTCATAAATTTCCATCTTATAATAAGCCTGTTCATTCCTCCATTGGGAATACGCTTCTCTTCTTTGTTCTTTCTCTTGGGTGATATAAAATGTCAGGCATAGCAGACAAAGGGCAAAGCCTCGAGTCCTCCATTTTTCACTTTTTATTTCCTGCTTCCTGCTTTGGGGCACGTTGCCTGTCATTGCCAGTAATATCACAAACAAAAGGCACAGTGGCACCACTCGGAAGGGATAAGAAAAACAGGCAAACACCAGCATCGACATCAGGGCACCGATCACGCCGTTTGATCCTTCCTGTTTTGATTTGTTAGCCTTCAGGAGGGCGGTCCCAATGATGAGGAGGAATAAGATCAATCCGATACATCCGTCTTCTACGGCAATTTGTAGGTATTCATTAAATCCATACTCCGGACTTCCTGCCACCCATTCTTCTTGGTGGGTGGCTTTTCCCGATGCAAAATAGTTGGACTGTACTTCTCCGAATGTCCCGGCAAATTTACCGGCACCCACCCCTGTCAAGGGATGTTCTTTGATGGACAAGGTGGACACTTTCCACATTAGGAGCCGTCCATCCGCAGAATCTTTTTTCATCAGATACATACCTGTTCCGATTCCACCCACCAATAATAAGGCAGCAACGCCACCAATGACGGTCCGTTGTCGATAGCTTTTGTAAAAGGTGTTCCACAGATGCCATATCCGATACTGTTTTCCCACTACAATGCCACATCCTATTGCTCCTGCGAGCCACGCACTCCGGCTCATACCTGCCGGAAGAATAGTGATGACTCCCACGACATAGAAGGTGGAGAGCCCGAATAACAGATAATCTCTGATTTGTTCCGGTGAACGGACGATGTCTTTTAATTTTACAAAGGAAAATTGTTTCGTGATGGGATATTTTCTTAACATCCAATATAACGCCAATGGTAAGAGGGTCACTAAAAATCCGGAATAGGGTCCGGGGTTAAAAAATGATCCGGTCAGTCGGTACATAGAATGATTGGATGCCGTGAAACCGTACAATTGTCCGAATCCTGTATATATTTCCGCTACTCCAAACGCCACAACGACCAAAGAAATAATTTGATTTCCTTGGGGTACAATAGTAGCAAGTCCTCGAAAAATAAAATAAGTCACCCCCCATAAAAGCAGTATACTTGTATGTACATTCATAGGGACGAGGGGAGTATATGCGTTGATCAATACATATCCGATGAATAAAACCACCCAGAGGTCCTGCGCTTTGAAATGGAATGCCGTGTGTCTTATTTCCCACAAGATGCCGATCACTATCATAGCGATTGTTGTCGTCCCGCAAAGCCAAAAGTATTTGGAGGTAACGTCGCTATTCGCCAACGTTGAATCATTGACATAAAGAATCCATCCTATCAACGTAGATAGGATCCCTACGACGACAGAGATGAAATGATTATATGTGGGGGAGATCTTGGACATATTATACCAACACTGCCATTTTTTTAATTTTTATAAATAGGATTATTTTCACGCCACAAACATATTAGTAATTTGTTTGAAAATAAAAAATATTTACAAGAGTTTCGTTTCAATGGAGGAATAAATCTCTTCTTGTCTTGTTAGAAAGGTTTTAGGAGAAGTGTTCCATTGTGAGGTCGCTTGTTGGCAGAAAAGAGAAATCCCTGAAAGTTTTGGCTTTCAGGGATTTTAAACGGTTGAGGTGGTAGCACCTGGAATCGAACCAGGGACACAAGGATTTTCAGTCCTTTGCTCTACCGACTGAGCTATGCCACCCTTTTCTGTTTACGCTCACAAAGGTATAGGTTTTATTTAAATCTGCAACCTTTTCTGCTTATTTTATTTTA
>JAVXFZ010000107.1:0-7423 GCA_036657595.1 Odoribacter sp.
TAATTCTTATTACACAAAACACGAAAATAAAGCGAAAATAAAATCAAGTTAAAAATCGGACAAAAAATGAACCAAATTGACGTCCGTATGCACAATATTCAACTTCTTACGTATCCGACCACGCATAACATCCACACTTTTCACCGTAATTCCACTGATAGAAGAAATTTCTTTCGACGACATATTCAGACGAAGAAATGCACACAACTTCAACTCAGTAGGTGTTAAATCTAAATAACGATCTCGTAGATTCTTATAAAAGCCAAGATGGACATTATTAAAATGAGTCTCAAATTCACTCCATACATCTCCTTTCAAACCGATTTCTAAATCACGAATCATCTTCTGAAGATCTCTTCTGCTTTCAATTTTCATATTCAAACGTAATTCCCTCAATCGCGAAATAACATCCTTTATTAATTCCGCATTTTTCATCTGCTGCATCACGTTCGTAGTCAATTCTTTATTTCTATTTTCCAAATCAATTCTCAACACTTTCTTCTCCGCCTTAACCCGCCGACTACGATTTAAAATCAACAAATAAAGCAAAATCATCACAACAACCAATGCTATCGCCAAAAACAATGACACCTTCAATCGATCATATTTTTGTTCATCATTCAATTTATTCAATGACAATTGTTTATTAAAACAATATTCCATTTCCAAGGCTGTCATTTTTTCTATCGCCTGCCTCTTCTGCAAAGTTTCGCGAACATCTAATTGCTTATGTAAAGATTTACACGCAGTTTCATAATCCTTTTCGTTTTCTGCCATCTTCACACGAAGAGAATATATATTTTCCAACAATGAATTTGATTTTACCGACAAAGCTAATTTTTCTGCCTCCTCCAAATATCTCTTTGCTTCTGAAGAATTATTTACGGCATTATATAACAATGCAAAAGTATAACTCGTACGCGCCATCCCCCATTCATCACCAACAAGCCTTCTACATTCCATACTTTCACCGGCACAATCTATCCCCTTAACATACTGTTTTTGGCGAAAATAATGCATTGCCATATTATTGTAACATTGCCCCAAAGAAGGATAATCATTCCTTTTTATCGACTGAAGAGCTTTTTCAAAATAATCTTCCGCCATCTCTCTTTTATCCTCTGATTCACTATAAATCAAACCGATATTATTATAAAAAATAGGCAACATTGAAATAGATATACTATCACCTTGTGCTGCCAACTGTTCCGTCTCGAACAATCCTTCTTTAAAATAAATTAGGGCTTTCTCACTCTTTCCCCATTGCAAATACACTCCTCCTATGGTATTTTTCAAGGCGGCAATAGAACGCAACTCACCTTCACGTACAAAAATATTCAACGCTTTCAATGAAAATTCCAAAGATTTATCATATACATTAGCATTCAAAAAAACAATAGCAACATTTGCATAAGAAACGGCTGTTTTAGTCTCTTCAGGTTGTTTTTCAAGCAAAGGAATCAATTCAACGGCATATTCAATACTCTTGTCCATACCATACCGATCATAATTGTCAACTAATTTCTGCAACATCCGAAGTTTCTCCCCCTCTGAATCCATCTCTGACAACAAAATCGTCAAGCTGTCTTTCGTATCTATCGTAGCCCATAAAGGATGAGAAATAAATAAACATAAAACAATCCAATACTGATACATCTATTCTCTGTTTTGAGGGATACAAATTTAGTCTTTTCTTTAAGGGGCATTGCAGAAATGACAAAAGCTTCTCAAATCTGCAATTTGAGAAGCTTTGTCATTAAATGCCCGACAGTTATCTGCCGTCTTCTGTGGGCCCTGAGGGATTCGAACCCCCGACCCTCTGGGTGTAAACCAGATGCTCTGAACCAGCTGAGCTAAGAACCCGTGCGATCTGTTCGATTGCAGCGACAAAAGTAAATATTTTTTTTATTCTACCAAAATTCTTACTCTTTTTTTTTGTATTCTTTCAAATAAGTAAATGTATTCCTTATTTTTGTCCAAGAAATAAAATGATCTGACTATGATTGGTATAATTGAAATTGAAGGAATGGAGTTTTTTGCTTACCACGGGTGTTTTGAAGCAGAACAAATTGTCGGCAACAAATTTATTGTTTATGCCTGCCTGCAATATAATTGTGAACAAGCCGCTTCCTCCGATAGTATTGGAGACGCTCTGAGTTATCAAACTGCCTATGAAATCATCGCTCACGAAATGATGAAAAATTCACATTTACTGGAACACGTCGGTCAACGCATACTAACTGCCTTGTACCATACTTTTCCACAATTAAAACACGCTCAAATAAAGATTTCTAAAATGAATCCACCTTTAGGAGGAAAGATTCTATCAACCAGCGTTACATTGGAAAGATAAACCCATCCATCCTACACTGCTTTTTTCGGACAACGTTGATGGGGTATGAAAATATCCGGTGATAAAAAGTGTAATACAACGAAGCATACTCGATGGTATAAAAATTTGATGATTGTTTTGGAGTTTAACAAAATCATCATATCTTTGCAGCGCAAAACTGCAAGAATGGTCGGTTGGCCGAGTGGTTAGGCAACGGTCTGCAAAACCGTGTACAGCGGTCCAAATCCGCTACCGACCTCTAAGAATCAGCTACTTACAAAGTAGCTGATTCTTTATTTATAGACAATTTCTGCGCATTTATAAGATAAATAACGAGTTAGAAAATCTTTTTCTGTACGAACTGACGGACAAAATCAACCGTTTCATCAATGCCTAAGAGGGATGAATTAATGCAAAGGTCATAGGAATCTGCAGCTCCCCAAATTTTATCCGTATAATAATTATAGTAAGAAGCTCGCGATTTATCCGCTTTTTGGAGATATTCCTCCGCATTCCTTTCTTCAATGTGATTATATTCCATTGCCCGACGAATACGATCTTTTAAGCAAGCACTAATAAATACATTCACACAATTCTTATTCTCTCTCAAAATATAATCAGCACAACGCCCCACCAATACACACGATTGCTCATCAGCCACTTTCCGAATTACATCCGATTGGATTTGAAACAGTGATTCATTGGACAAATAATCATTACTCTGAAAAATAGCATTATTCATCGAAAAACCCATTGCCAAAGCTTTTAACAAACTCCCGGAAGTCCGTTCATCCGCCTTTTCAAAAAACTCTCCACAAATACCACTTTCCTTAGAAGCTAAATTAATGAGTTCTTTGTCATAATAAGCGATTCCAAGCTGTTCCGCTAATTTCTTACCAACAGTTCTACCTCCACTGCCAAATTGACGTCCTATCGTAACAATGATTTTCTTTTCCATAATCAAATCGTTTTAAATAAACATACAGCCCGTTGACTTATTAATTACTTTTACGACAAAGTTATTCAATCTTTCGGATTTTTAATCTCCTGAAAACGGATTTCTTTTATCTATTCAAACTAAATTTACCCTATTAACATTCACCTTCAATCAGAGTCCTCAAAGCTTCAATCGCTTCTTTTTCAGGCACAGCTGCTTTGACCATTTGCCGACCTTTGTATAAATTCACTTTCCCATTACCGGCACCAACATATCCATAATCCGCATCCCCCATTTCACCCGGTCCATTCACCACACAGCCCATCACAGCAATCTTTAAGGCATTCAAATGTCCGAATGCTTTTTTCACCTTTGCAACAGCCCCCTGTAAATCAAACAAAGTACGTCCGCAACCCGGACAACTGATAAACTCTGCTTTGTAACGTCGTAAACCTGCCGATTGCAAAATATTACGGCTCAGTTCCAACGCATAAGCCATTTCTTTTATCTCCGGGGCAGTGATCCAAATACCCCAAGGCAAGCAATCCAAAAAAAGACCACCAAGCTGGGAAGCTGCTATCAGGCTGATTTTCTCCCGATCTTTATACGGCAGCAATAAATGGACAAGCACCCGATTAGGGATAGCATATTCTTTCATTCGCCGGAATATATTCCGAAATAAAGAATATTCAGGAGGAAAAGACAATACAACGACTGCCCTTTCATCTTTTCGCAAACGTTCTGCTAAAGTTTCATCTAAATCTTCTCCCTCAGTCAATCGCACGAATGTATCGTTATTTCCTGAAATCATAGAGCTTTTCATATATTCAGCCACACAACACAAAGGCGAAGCATTTCGATTGTATATATGTGCCATATCCAGTATTTCCGAAGGTACAACGATCACCGTATCGGCAGGTAATTTTGTTAATTCAGGACCCAAAGTTTCCGTATAAATCACCTCAGGAGCTTTACCATCCGAATGCAAGCGATCGCCATAGACCGGATCGTTCAAACGCCCAACCGTGAAGCCCAATTCGCGACTAACGCTTTCGTCAACAACCGACAAGGCTGAAAGATCAGCCACGACGACAGGACGAGTGTATACACCTTTTTGCACCACCCGACAATCATCAAAAGCCGGCGATCCGCATATTTCCAATAAAGCTCGTGCCACCGGTATCTCAGCTTCCGGAGCTTCCGTCAATGAAACCCGAATCGTATCGCCAATCCCTTCATTGAGCAACGCACCGATCCCCACCGCTGAACGGATACGCCCGTCTTCTCCCTCTCCCGCCTCTGTCACTCCCAAATGTAAAGGATAGTGCATATTTTCTCGCTCCATTTCAACTACTAATAAACGGACAGCATCCACCATCACCCGACAATCACTCGATTTCAATGAAATAACAACATTCTCAAACTCTGTCGCCTGACAAACACGCAAATATTCCATCGTTGCCTCTACCATACCGGCGGGAGTATTTCCATAACGACTCATAATACGATCGGATAAAGAACCGTGATTCGTACCAATCCGGACGGCGGTATTATATTCCCGACAAATTTGTAAGAATGCTGTAAATTTCTCTCTCAATACGGCTAATTCGGCAGCATACTCTTCTTCTGTATAAGACAACATCTTAAAAACAGCCCGCTTATCTACAAAATTTCCGGGATTGATTCTTACTTTTTCCACATAATGGGCAGCTATGATGGCAGCATCGGGAACAAAATGTATATCAGCTGATAGAGGTGTATCATACCCCCGCAAACGCAATGCTTCGTGTATTTCTTTTAATTTCTCAGCTTCTTTCACTCCCGGAGCAGTTATTCTCACCAATTGTCCACCGGCTTCAATGATTCGGATCGACTGTTCCACGCAAGCTTCTACATCCATTGTCGGTGTATTTAACATAGATTGAATCATCACCGGCTGCTCTGACGACAGGGTGAGATTTCCGATTCTAACTGAAATTGTTTTCCTACGCATAGTTTCTAAGTAACGTCAAAGAATGATTGCTATATTTAAATTTCAAACGCCGTATTTCAAATAGCTAAGTCCTTCTGCCATCAACTTTCAAAATACTTCCGTATATTCCGAACATTCCTCGTATTTTGGATATTCTTACCCTCCGGAGTATATATAAAATCTAATTCTTCCTGAAAAACTTCAAACACTCGATATCTCACTATTTTACTTGCCGAATTGATGGTTCCATTCTCTTCACATAGCGATTCCGGCAATATGCCCACGACAGCCGGCAACCAACGTTCCGGGAACAAACCGGCAAACTCGCCATCCTTTCGGAACTTCATCAATTCATCGTTTATTTTCGCAAGCATTAATTTATAGGCTTCCACTGAACCTATCTTCTCTTCTTGTCGAGTAACATATTCCGTTAATACTTCTTTGTTCGGTACGATTAATCCTGCCGTGTAGGACGACTGATTATTATAAATCACACAATAGTCTATATAAGGCGATAATTCAACAATCGCTTCCTCAATACCTTCCGGACTAAATTTCTCTCCATCCCCGGCAATCAGTAAAGATTTAAAACGCCCGAGGACATAGAGTAAACCCTGTTGATCTATATAGCCCATATCACCCGTGTACAACCATCCGTCCCGTAAAGTTTCCGTCGTTGATCTCTCATTTTTCCAATAACCTTTCATCACATTTCCGCCCCGAATGACGATTTCCCCCCGTTCGCCGACAGGTAATTCCCGTCCATTCTCATCACAAATCTTCAAATCCATCTGTTCAACCGGCTGCCCCGAAGAGCCAAATTGATACCTTCCCGGTCGATTCGTACTAATCACAGGAGATGCCTCCGACAATCCATATCCTTGATACATTGGAATTCCCAACGTACAATAATAGCGTTGTAATTCTATATCCAATAATGCGCCTCCTCCTACAAAAAAACGTAGATTTCCTCCAAAAGATTTCCTAATTTCAGCAAACACCCAATAATCTATCAATTTCAGGAAGGGATAAAAAATTAATTTCCAACTACATCCGCCTGAATGACACGATCTGTGATAAAAATATCCCCATTTCAATCCCATCCGATACATCATTCGCACAAATAATCCTTTTCGTTGAATCTTTAATTCAATATTTTTCCGAAAATTCTTCGCCAAAGCCGGAACACTCAACAATATATCAGGCTTCACCTCTTTCATATTTTCAGAAATATTCCGAAGATATTCCATCGGTGATTTTCCAAACTCAACAGAAGCCAGCGAAGCGCCATTGTACATAAAAGAATAAATCCCCACCGTATGGGCGAAACTGTGATCCCAAGGTAAAAACAACAAAATTTTATAGGATTCCGGAATCCGAATCAAAGAATCTGCCTGCAATACATTGCATACATAATTGCTATGGGTGAGCATAATTCCTTTAGGAGTAGCCGTTGTCCCGGAGGTGTAAGATATATTTGCTACATCATCCTCCCTCACCGATTCCGCACGTTCTTCTAACTTTCCGGGAAATTCAGTCATCCATTGCCCTCCCCTCTCCTTCAATCGCTCAAAAGAATCGTATCTCCCCTTTTCAACTACCGCCTGCCGAATGACAAAGATTCTTTCTATTTCGGGCAATTCCCCCTCAATATGTCGGATTACATTTGAATAATACTCCGACACGATCAGAAAACGGGCATCCGAATGATTTATTCGAAATACCAATTCTTTTTCTGTCAACTTTATACTAAGTGGTACACTGATTCCTCCCGCATATAAAACGCCTAATTCGCCAAATATCCAATCATTACACCCCTCGCTCAGCAAAGCTACCCTGTCCCCTTTCTCCAGTCCCACAGCCATAAAACCTGCAGCGACCTGCCTCACTTCTTCTCTGGTAGCCGTATATGTCACAGAAGTATATCGTCCATTCCTTTTTTCCCACAAATAGGCATTGTTCGGAAACCTTGTACAACTCCGTTCCAACAATCCGATAATTGTATTTACCATCTTTTCTCTCATAATAATGCACACAAAGATACAAAGAAATCTATAACAGTGCCTACAAACTAAACAAAGTCGAACAGAACAATAATCATCTATATATAAATCAGATCACTGCCCCCCTCATTCATATACAAAAAACAAGATGTGTGAAAAATTTTATACATTTACCTCGT
>JAVXFZ010000108.1:0-7387 GCA_036657595.1 Odoribacter sp.
TTATTCTTACCTTTGTACTTTAATTCAATAGAAAATTGGATACAAAAGATTTATTGCAAAAATATTTATCTTCACAAGCGGTAGGGAAATTGACAGAGATATTGACCACGCGGGGAGATCGTAAATATAAACTGGTTAATAATGCCGGTTCGGTGACACCGTTGATTATTGCAGCGATGCGGATGACTCGTCCCGGATTGCGGGTCGTCGTTTTGAACGATCGGGAAGAAGCGGCTTATTTCTACAATGATGTCATTACCTTTGTTGATGAAAAGCAAGTGGCATTTTTGCCGTCGTCCTACCGTCGGATGATCAAAGAGGAGGAGAAAGACAACGATTCGGTGTTGGTGAGAACGGAGGTATTAAATAATATCAGCAACGGACAGGTGGATACGCTGATTACTTACCCGGAGGCATTGGCTGAGCGGGTGGTGGACAAAAGCGTGCTGGCAGAAATGTCGATGGTGGTCAATCAGGGGGATGCGTTGTCAATATCTTTTGTGGAACACCTGTTGGGGGAATACGGTTTCGAGCGGGCTGATTTTGTCTATGAACCGGGACAATTTTCCATTCGGGGTAGTATCATTGATGTCTATTCTTTTGCTGAAGAGCAGCCGGTGCGAATTGACTTTTTCGGAGATGAGGTGGAATCAATCCGATTCTTTGATGTGGAAACTCAGTTGTCCGATCAGCGGACAGAACGCGTTTCTATCGTGCCCGATTTGAGCGGAGGAAATGAGGCGGGAGCTTATCAACAGACTGATTTGTCGGCTTATTTTACCTTGAAACCGGTGTGGTGGGTAAAAAACGGACTCTTTCTCTATGATAAGGTGAAGGCATTGAATCAGGAAGCGGGCGATGAATTGATTTCGCGGGCAGATGATCTATTGAATTATATGGATACCTGTCCGGTGGTGGAGTGGGGTCCGGATTTGTTTTTCCGGGGAGAGTTGGTGGACGTTAAGTGTGAGCCTCAACCGGCTACGAATAAGCATTTCGATTTGCTGGGCGAAACGTTTGTGTCGCGGCAGGCAAATGGTTATCAGCTTTATATCTGCTCGAACAATGAGATGCAAATACAGCGTATTCGGGATATATTTTCAGATAAAGGTTATCAGGTTGATTTTATTTGGCTGGAAGGCATTATCCACGAAGGATTTTCGGATGCAAACGAGAAGATTTGCGTCTATACCGAACATCAGATCTTCGACCGTTATCATAAATATCGTTTGCAGACAACGCGTATCCGACAGGGACGTGAGTCGATTACGTTAGGGGAGTTACAAAATTTGCATCCCGGTGATTACGTCGTACACATTGATCACGGCATCGGTCGGTTCGGTGGATTGGTTAAGATTGAAAACGCCGGTAGAGAACAGGAAGTGATCCGTCTGGTGTATAAGAATAATTCGGAACTGTACGTGGGCTTGCATTCGCTCCATAAAATATCCAAATACAAGGGGAAAGACGGAGTGCCACCGGTGGTGAATAAGTTGGGTGGTGATGCTTGGAATAAGCTCAAACAGAAGACCAAATCGCGGGTGAAAGATATTGCCCGTGAGTTGATTGCACTGTATGCCCGTCGAAAAAAGGAAGAGGCTTTTGCCTTCTCAAAAGATACATATTTGCAGGAAGAGATGGAGGTTTCGTTTGTGTATGACGAAACGCCCGATCAGATGAAGGCTATTGAGGCGGTCAAAGCGGATATGGAACATCCGCAGGTGATGGATCGCTTGGTGTGTGGAGATGTCGGTTTTGGTAAGACAGAAGTGGCGATACGGGCGGCTTTCAAGGCGGTTGCCGACAGTAAGCAGGTGGCTGTGTTGGTGCCGACAACAGTGTTGGCTTATCAGCATTATGCTACTTTTACGAAACGTTTGGAGGGGATGCCGTGTCGGGTTGAATACATCAGTAGGATGAAGAAAAACGCGGATATTCGGAAGACGTTGAAAGATTTGAAGGAAGGAAAAGTGGATATTATTATCGGTACGCATCGGTTGACGAGCAAAGATGTGGAATTTAAAGATTTGGGTTTGTTGGTGATTGACGAGGAGCAGAAATTTGGGGTGGGCGTGAAAGAAAAGCTCAAAAGACTGAAATTGAATGTCGATACGTTGACGATGACGGCAACGCCGATACCCCGAACGTTACAATTTTCTTTGATGGGGGCACGGGATATGTCGATTATCCGCACCCCGCCGCCTAATCGTTATCCGATTGTGACGGAATTGCATCGTTTTGATGAGCAATTGATGAAAGAGGTGATCCTTTATGAGATTGCCCGAAATGGGCAGGTGTTTTTTATTCACAACCGGGTGGAAACGATCCGTGATATTCAGGGATTGTTGCATCGGTTGATCCCTCAGGTGAAGACGTGTGTCGCTCACGGGCAGATGGACGGGGGAGAGTTGGAGAAGGTGATGCACGATTTTGTGCGGGGAGATTATGATGTGTTGATTGCTACGACGATTATCGAATCGGGATTGGATATACCGAATGCCAATACGATGATTATCAATCAGGCACAGAATTACGGATTGAGCGATTTGCATCAATTGCGGGGACGGGTAGGACGTTCAAATAAGAAAGCCTTTTGTTATTTGTTGACACCGCCGTTGGATATGGTGAATCCGGAGGCAAGACGGCGGTTGAAAGCAATCGAGGATTTTAGCGGATTGGGAAGTGGTTTTAATATTGCTATGCAGGATTTGGATATTCGCGGAGCCGGAAATATTTTAGGGGCGGAGCAATCCGGATTTATTGCCGAGATCGGTTATGAAACTTATCAGCGTATCCTGAATGAGGCATTGTTGGAATTGCGGGAAGAAGAATTTCCGGATATGGAAGTTCCGCTAAGCGAGCAGAAACAGGTGTTTGTGTCGGATTGTGTGATTGAATCGGATTTTGAAGCGTTGATACCGGATGCTTATGTGGAAAATATCAGCGAGCGGATTCGCCTTTATCGGGAGTTAGATAATATTTCCGACGAAGCGGGCTTGGAAAGGTTTGAAAAAGAATTGCGCGACCGTTTCGGTGAATTGCCGGTTCAGGTCATCGGATTAATGGAAATCGTCCGGGTGCGTCGTTGTTGTATAGACATCGGGGTGGAAAGGTTGTTGGTGAAAAACGGTAAGATGATTATGTATTTTGTCAGCGATCAGCGTTCACCTTTTTATCAATCGCCGATTTTTTCCGCTGTGTTGCGTTTTGTGCAGCAACAGGGCTTGCCTTGTCGGATGAGTGAAAAAAACGATAAGTTGTCGTTGATTTTTATGGAGGTGACGAATATTATGAAGATGGCAAAATATGTAAGGAGGATGTGGACGGTGGTGAAGGAGGCGGCAGGAGAAATGAATTGATTTTAAAATGAAAAGATGAACTTGGTCATTGACATCGGAAATACGAGGGGCAAGTATGCTTTTTTTGATGAGAAACGCTTGGTGGAAGCGAAGTACGGATTGGACGGACTGATGGATGATGTGAGGAAATGGAAGAAGGGGACGGCAAAATTGGATGTCTTCCTTTCGGGAAGCGGGCAGATTGAAGGGGTGTTGAAGAATCAGTTGGCGGGATTGTCGGATGGTTTTTGGGAGGCTTCTGCTGAATTGGAATTGCCTCTTCGGATTGATTATCTGACACCTGAAACGTTGGGCTTTGACCGAATTGCCAATTGTGTCGGGGGAATGAGTTTGTTTCCGAATACTCCTTTGTTGGTCATTGATTCGGGGACGGCTGTCACGTATAATTATGTTGGAGCGGACGGTGTTTTTTTGGGAGGGAATATTTCACCGGGTTTGGAAATGCGTTTTCGGGGCTTGTATCAATTTACGGCTAAATTACCTTATGTCTGTCCGGATGAAAATCACGAAGGATTCGGACGTACTACGGAACAGGCTATTCGGAACGGTGTGATGAATGGCATATTTTTTGAAGTAGAAGGGTATATAAAACGTTTTATAAATGATGAAGCAAAGGGAAGAGTTGTCATAACAGGTGGGAATAGCCATTTTTTGATGGATCTTCAACAATCGGAGGTCGCCTTTTGTGAACAATTGGGTTTTGAAGGCTTAAATGAAATCTTATTGTTTGTTAAAAAGTACGACTAATCACTAAAACAATGATTTTACCCTGTGTTTTTAAAAAAATAGTAATAATTTTGCAGGGAAGAGCTTTAAATGAACTGGTGCGTAAAAATAACTATCAAGACTTTAAACAGATAAAATGATGAAAAAAATTATTGCTTTCGCTTTTGGAGTTTGCCTTATGGGAGGAGTGGCTGAGGCTCAAACACTTGAATCTAAATATGGATTGGACAGTGCCAAAACGATAGAAAATGCCTCTATTTACAATGAATTTGTAAAACAGAAAAATTATAAGGATGCCCTTCCGGCGTGGAGATATGTATTTAATAATGCTCCTATGTTTCAAATGATGACCTATACCAAAGGGGAGGATATTATGGTCGGTATGTTTCAACAAACGAAAAATCCGGCATACATTGATACGTTGATGATGGTGTATGACCAATGGATCAAGTATTTTGGTAATCATTCCAGATTGGGAGAAGGTTATATTTTAGGCAAGAAGGGTGCTTCGCTGTATCGTTTCGGACGCTCTGAAGGACAAACTCAAAAGGAGGCGTATGGTTATTTGAGGAAATCGTTTGATTTGGAAGGTACGAAAACACATCCGGTGACTGTACAGATTATGTTTTATGCTGCCGGTGACTTGTTGAAGAAGAATTTGCTTACAAAAGATGAATATGTGGCGTTGTATATGAAACTTTCCGAGTATGCGGGAAATGGTATCAAACAGGCTTCTAAACCGGAAATGTTCAAGGAGGTGAAAGATAAGTTGGATGCTATGTTTTTTGATGCGGGAGTGGCTGATTGCGCTACCTTGAATACATTGCTTTCAGTAAAATATCAGGCAAAGAAAGAGGATGTCGCTAATTTGAAGGAGATCGCTTCTTTGTTGCGTCGGAGTGAATGTATAGATCTGCCTCTTTATGCTTCTGTGGCTGAGCAGTTATATAAATTAGATCCGTCGGCAGATGCTGCTTATAGTTTGTCGATCTTGTTCCTGAGACGTCAGGATTTTGATAAAACGGAAACTTATTTGAAAGAGGCTATTGCAAAAGCGGAAGATAATACGGCAAAAGCTGATTATTCTCTTCGGATGGCTCAGTTGAAATTGTCGAAAGGGCAATTGCAGGCTGCAAAAGCAAGTGCACTTGACGTGTTGAAAGTGACTCCTAATAATGGACCAGCTTTGATGCTGATCGGAAAGGCTTATGCTGCTTATAGTAAGAATTACGGTGAGGAAGATTTTGATCACGCATCTGTTTTTTGGGTGGCTGTGGATAAGTTCCAACGCGCGAAACAAGTGGATCAGAGCGTTGCAGAAGAGGCTGATAAGTTAATTTCGCTTTATTCGCAGCATTTTCCGAATAAAGAAGAAGCATTCTTTCGGAATGTAACGAGCGGTTCAAATGTGAGAATTGGCGATTGGATCAATGAAACTACAACAGCTCGTTTTAGACAATAGAAAGTAGTCTATGATAATCTCTTTACAAACGTATTTGAAAAGCATTACTATCCTGATGGGGGTGGTAATGCTTTTATCTTGTAAAAATGACATTCAGAAAGTCAATGAATTGTTGCCCGCAGAGCGACGTCCGGAAATGACGGGACAGAATCTGGTGATGATCTATTCCGATTCGGCTAAGATTAAATATAAGATGATTGCTTCTGATTATGTGAAAATAAACAAGGAAAAAGAGAAGTACGAGGAATTTCGTAAGGGCATTTATGTGGTATCTTTCGACAATAACGAAAAAGAAATGGGATCAATCCGTTCTAAGTATGCGAAGAAATTAGAAGATTCGATGCTTTGGGAGGCACGGGATCAGGTGGTGATTATTAACGCAAAAGGAGAGAAATTGGAAACGGAATTGTTGTATTGGGATATGAATAAAAAAATTATATATACGGACCGATATGCCCGGCTGACGGCGAACGGACAGATTATTGAGGGGAATGATGGTTTTGAGTCGGACCAAAATTTGGAGCATCCGGTGTTTAAAAATATTACAGGTTCAGTAGAAGTTGAAAAACAAGAGCCTTGATGACGACAACATTGATAATGATATTAATATGCCTTATTCTGTCTGCTTTTTTTTCGGGGATGGAAATAGCTTTCCTGACTTCCAATAAATTGCGGATAGAAATTGATAAATCAAATAAAGGAGTTACACAGGCTTTAATTGATTTGTTTATGTCGCATTCCGGTATGTATATCACGACGATTTTGGTCGGGAATAATGCCGTGATGGTGATTTATGGTATATTTATGTCTGAGTGGCTGACGGCAGAGTTGGAATTTTTGCATTTGTCGTTGGGGCTTCAATTGTTTGTTGAAACGCTGATTTCTACGCTGATTATTTTAGTGGTGGCAGAATTTTTGCCTAAGACTGTTTTTCGCTTACGTTCTAATCTTTTTCTGAAGATTTTTGCTGTTCCCGTCTTCCTTTTTTATCTGCTGTTTTTCCCATTGTCTTCTTTTGCTGTGTGGTTGGGAGGGCTTTTGCTGCGAGTGTTTACCGGAAAAAAATTAGGACAGAAAGAGCCGAATCGGGCTTTTGGAAAAATAGATTTGAATAATTTGATCGAGGAAGGGGATTCCAATAATCGCGAGGAAGAAGAAATGCACGAGATCAAGCTGTTTCGCAATGCTTTGGATTTCTCGGAAGTTAAATTAAGGGAATGTATTGTCCCACGTCCGGATGTTGTCGCACTGCCGATTGATAGCAGTATCAGCGAATTGACGGATTTGTTTATTTCTTCCGGTTTTTCACGCATCTTGATTTATAAAGGAAGTATTGATGATATCATTGGATATGTACATATTTCTACGATTTTTCAAAATCCGCTGACGATTGAAAAAGCACTGAGTAAAGTGTTGTTGGTTCCGGAAACGATGCCTGCGCAACGTTTATTGAATCTCTTTATTCGTGAGCAACGGAGTGTGGCGGTTGTGGTAGATGAATTTGGTGTGACTGCCGGAATTGTCACCATTGAAGATATTATGGAAGAGATTTTCGGAGAGATTGAAGATGAACACGATCATTTGAATCTGAAGGAAGTGGTTGTTTCGGAACACGAATATATATTTTCCGGCAGACTGGAGGTTGATTATTTAAATGAAAAGTATCACCTGAATTTGGAAGAACGGGAGGAATATGAAACATTGGCGGGATTGGTGTTATATTTTAACCAAAGTATACCGTTGGAAGGAGAATGTGTGGAGGTAAATCATATTATTTTTAAAATTATGTGTGTTAAAAATGCAAGAATTGAGGAAATCGAGGTGATTGTGTGATTTTTTT
>JAVXFZ010000109.1:0-7248 GCA_036657595.1 Odoribacter sp.
AGGGAACTCCTCTACCGGGTGTCAATGTTTTGATAAAAGGCACAACAGTAGGTGTAGCCACAAATGCGGTAGGACACTTTGTGATGACCGTACCCGATCAGCCGAATTTAATTTTACAATTCTCATTTATTGGTATGGAAAAGAAAGAGGTAAGTGTAAAAGGAGATACACGGACAATAAATGTTGTATTAGAAATGGCTGCCGAGAGTATGAAAGAAGTCGTGATAACCGGCATTTATGAAAGAAAAAAAGAGAGTTTTACAGGATCTACGTCTACTTTTACAGCAAATGATTTAAAAACAGTAGGAACTCAGAATATTTTACAGAGTTTGAAAACACTGGATCCATCATTTGTTATGTTAGAAAACAACCAGTTTGGTTCAGACCCTAACCGTCTTCCGGATATTGAAATTCGTGGAAAATCCAGCTTATTAGGAATGAGGGATGAACTTGCAGAAGATCCGAATCAACCTTTATTTATTTTGGATGGTTTTGAATCATCATTACAGGCTATTTATAATTTGGATATAAATCGGGTAGCTTCCATTACACTTTTGAAAGATGCTGCTTCTACGGCTATTTATGGGTCAAAAGCTGCAAATGGCGTTGTAGTTGTAGAAACAGTTAAACCTAAAGGAGGTCAGTTAATGATTAATTATAACGGATCTCTTAATATTTCTATGCCTGATTTGTCTAGTTATAACTTGATGAATGCAAAAGAAAAATTGGAATTTGAACGTTTAGCTGGGAGATATTCTTTAGGAAGCACCAATTGGTCGGCTCAGAAAGAGATTGAATATACTCAGCTTTACAATGATAGATTGACTGAAATTGCTAGAGGTGTTAATACTTATTGGTTGGCGGAGCCTCTGCGGACGGGTATAAATCACAGGCATTCTTTGTATGTGGAAGGTGGTGAGGGAAGTTTTCTATTTGGTATTGGAGGCTCTTATAATGGTATTACAGGTGTGATGAAAGATTCTAAAAGAGCTTTACTTTCAGGAAATATAGATTTAATTTATAGGGTGTCAAAGTTTCAGTTTAGCAATAAATTCCAGGTAGAAACAACAGATACTAAAAATCCCATTGTTCCATTTTCTACCTATGCAGCGGCCAATCCATACTATAGGAAGTATAACAAAGATGGAGAAGTTGAAAAATGGTTAGAAAATAACACGTTTGCCAAAGCTGCAAATCCTTTGTGGAATGCTACACAAAATAGCCGTAATAAAGGAGAAAATTTGTCATTATCAGATTATTTTATTGCCGAATATACTCCTATGAATTCATTAAAATTAAGAGCACGATTTGGAATTACTAGCAATAATAATGACGGCGAGAAATTTTATTCAACATTAGACACGAGATATAATGAAGCGGAAGCTTTGAATAAAGGGGAGTATTTTTATTCACAAACTAAAACGAATAAATATGAGGGAGAATTTACGGCGACATTTGCTCAGTTATTTAAAGATCATCGTGTTAATTTAGTTGCCGGTGGAAATCTATCTAGCACTGAAGCAAAGACACAGGGGTATTCCGTAAAAGGATTTCCTCCTGGTGATTTTGCCTATCCCTCATTCTCTAAAGGTTATCCGGAAGGAGGCATCCCCACTTATCGGGAAAGTACTAGCCGCTCGGTAAGTGCTTATGTTAATGGTGGATATTCCTATGCGGATCGTTATTTACTTGATTTAAGTTATCGAGTAAATGGTTCTTCTGTATTTGGAACAACAAAACAGTTTGTTGGAACCTGGTCTGTCGGTCTTGCTTGGAATATACACAAAGAAAGTTTCATTAAGGACAATTTTGATGGGATAAATATGATGAAAATAAGAGCTTCTATTGGTAATCCCGGTAATCAGAACTTTTCATCCTCAATGACATTAACCACATTTAAATATGGTTTTAATGCATACAATTATTTTGGTATGAGTTCTACTTTGTCTACTTTGGGCAATCCTGATCTGGAATGGCAAACGACACTGGATAAAAACGTCGGTTTTGATCTTACAATATTGGATAACAGGTTGAATATAGTAGCCGATTACTATCATAAGAATACGGATCCTTTGTTAATTTCCATTGGTGTACCAACATCGACAGGGGTAACTGATGCAACAGGGAATTCTGCAATTGTCACGAATATGGGACGTCAAATTTCTCAAGGTTTAACAGCTTCCGTACAGTACTATTTTATTCACCGACTTTCTGATCGTTTTACGTGGGCTGTAAGGGCAAATTTGCGGACAGAAAAGACAGAATTAGGACATATTGGCAATAGCTTGAATGAGCTAAATAAATATGGACAGAGTCGTTCAACCAAGCGGTATTATGACGGTGCTAATCCTGATGCAATTTGGGCAGTTCGCTCTGCTGGTATAGATCCATCAACAGGACGGGAGTTATTTTACAAAAAAAATGGGGAATATACATACGATTTCTCTTATGAAGATGAGGTTATTGTTGGTGAAAGCAGACCTAAAATAGAAGGTGTGTTTGGTTCCAGCTTCAATTACAAAGGATTTTCTGTCAATTTTGATTTCAGGTATAAAACTGGAGGGAAAACGTTCAACAATGCTCTTTATAGAAAGGTAGAAAACATCTCTATTAGTGGATTAAATAATAATCAGGATAAACGAGCTCTTTATGAAAGATGGCAGAAGCCAGGCGATAATTCACCTTACAAAGATATTGCTAATGCCGCCAGTACACCTATGTCCTCTCGTTTTGTACAAAAAGATAATTCACTTACCTTGGAATCATTGAGGATTGGATATGAGTTTGACAATGAATTGATTAAACGAGCAGGCTTTAGTTCCTTAAGGTTGAATGCCTATATGAATGATATCTTCAGAATTTCAACCATCAAGTCTGAACGTGGTACGGATTATCCTTTTGCTCGTAGCGTATCGTTCTCTCTTTCATTTAATTTATAATATTACAGATATGAAATTGAAAAATAAAATAACAATAATTGTCATTCTATTGACAAGTATATTTTATAGCTGTTCAGATTGGCTGAATGTTCAGCCTAATGACAAGCAAACTGACACACAATTATTTGCTACAAAAGGAGGTTTTTATTCAGCTCTCAATGGTGTATATACAAATCTTGCCTCCAATGCTCTTTACGGCAGAAATTTGTCTTATGAAATGCTGGATGTTATCGCTAAAAGATATAATCCCAATACAACAAATACTTATCTAACACAACTTAATGCTTTCACATACGCTGACAATAGCGTTGCCAGTCAAATTGAAGCGACTTGGAAGATGGCTTATAGTACCATATTAAATTGTAATGTCATTTTAAAGAATGTAGAAGATAAAAAGGGAACGGTATTAAATGATCAGGATTATAAAATTATGAAAGGAGAGTTATTAGCATTGCGTGCTTTCCTACATTTTGATATGCTCCGAATATTTGGTCCTGTATATAAAAACAAACCACAGGCATTGAGTATCCCATATAATGAAAATTATAAGGCTGCATCTTTACCACTTTTGCCCGCCGATTCTATTATTAACGATAAAATATTAAGAGATCTGAATACAGCAGAAAGTTTATTATCCGTAGATCCCGTGATAACCGAAGGTCCTATGGCTAATACATTGGAGGACAACGAGGACAACTCGGGAAGATATCGTCAGCTACGGTTTAATTATTATGCAGTATTAGCATTAAAAGCAAGGGTTTTATTGTATAAGGGTGACAATGAGGCAGCATTGACAGCAGCTAAAAAAATCATTGAAGATCCTATCGCAATGGGACATTTCCCACATATTGATCCAAGCAAATTATTAGCTAATAGTACAACTCCTGACAGAATGTTCTCGACTGAAGTATTTTTTGGATACTATAAAAAAGACCGAAGTTTAATTTATAAAAATTCTTTTAATGGAGAAAATGCCGGAAGTAATTTACTGCAACCTCGTACTGGTTTTGTAGATGGATCGCTTTTTGCCGGAGAGACACAAGATTTTCGATTTCAGTCTCAATGGGCTACATCAAGTGCTGTTGGTATTAGTGGATATATGTTTGTCAAGTATAAAGAGGTTGCAGATCCCGATTTTAAACTATTTTACGGGACATTCGTTTCTTTGATTAAATTAAGCGAGGTGTATTATATCGCAGCTGAGGCAGAAACTGATGTTGCAAAATCGTATAAATACTTGAATGATATGCGAAAGGTGCGTGGACTCACAGAGCTTCCTGTTGGAACACGTCCGGATCTGGAAACCAAACTACGCATAGAATATTTGAGAGAATTTTTAGGAGAAGGTCAGATCTTTTTTATGTATAAAAGATTGTACAGCAAAATCCTAAAGAAGGAAAATGGATATAATACCTCCACATATGGAGCATCAGAGGCCAGATATGTACTTCCATTACCTGTAAGCGAAATTGAAAACAGATAAAACAAGATGATATGAAAAGATTATTATTAATACTAACAGCAGTTTTCTTGTTGGTTAGTTGTCAACAAGAAGAGGTGACTCCTTTTACTAGTGATGATGCAGGTATCTATTTCCAGCGTCAGGCATCTCATACAATGGGAACAACCAATGTAAACTATACTGATTCGGCGGTATATTCTTTTGCATCATCTTCTTCTAAAGTAACGAAAACAACAACAAGTGTTCCTGTTTTTATTATGGGAAATGTAAGGAATTACAACCGCACCTTCAAAGTGAAAATTGATGAAGAGAAGACAACGGCTGTTCGGGGTGTACATTTTGATGTTAATCTGGATACACTATACATACCAGCTGGTAAGAATACGTTCAACATACCAGTAACGCTCTACCGTCATCCGGATTTGTTGAAAAATTCATATCGTATTGAATTGTTACTTGTGGAGAACGAAGAATTTAAGTTATTAATTCCAAATTACAAAAACAATAACCAATGGAACAATACGGGATTTCTGTTGAGTGGTATCAGATGGAAAATCATATTCAGTGAAAAATATACGACACCATCGTACTGGAGATTTTTTGGAGATGATTTTTATGGACAGTGGACCACACCTAAATTTTTACTGCTAAATAATTTGATGGACTGGACAGTAGCTGATTGGAATCATGCCGGAATGTCCGGAGCTAAGATTTCGTATGGACGAATGGGATTTTCTGCCCGTGTTTTACAAAAGGAATTACAACAACGAGCTGATGCAGGTAAACCGGAATATGATGAAGATGGTAAATATATGCAACTACCATCTCCATACAATGTGGATTATTCTAAATATGAATAATTTGTAAATAGAACGACTATGAAACCTACTGAAGGTATAAAGATAAAAAAGACGGAAAGTTTCATAGAATCAACAATATTAAAAATATAAGAATATGAAAATATTAAAAATTTGTAGTATTTTGTTAATCATAGCATTATCCTCTTGTTATGATGATAAAGGGAACTATGATTATCATGAGGTAGCTACATTAAACATCGAAAATATTCCAGAATTGATTGAAGTTCTTGGAAACTCCGATCATATTATTGTAAAACCCAAAATCACTTCTTCATTTGAAGGAGAAATAACTGATGCCAATCCGAATTTCGAATTTGGTTATCGGGTTGAGTTTAAAACCGGTGGAACAATTGTCAATGGTAGTAAATGGGTAGATTTAAATCCATCAAAGAGAAAAGATTTGGACACATTGGCCAGTTTGAATGCCAATACCTATCTGGGATGGTTTACGGTGACAGATAAACGTACTGGAGTAACCACATCAGCCAAGTTTGAAATTAAAGTTGCATCCCCAACCTCTGAAGGATATATGGTGTTGTGTAATGAGGGTGCAAACAATCGGGTGCGTATGGATATGATCTCTGTGATCTCAAAAGACCGAATTGTACCAGCTTATGATCTTTTGTCTTCACGTGGATTACCTGAATTGAAAAATGCAACTAAAATAGGATTTTATCCAAATCGGTTTTCACAGGGAGATATGATATATGTTCTATCAGAGAGTGGTGCATACAAATTAAATAAAGACTTATTGACTACCAAAGAGGCGAATAATATGAAGTTCTCTGATTTTATATTGCCAAATACGGTGGATAATCCATTAGTATATGCAACACTTAATGACGGCTTCCCTTTTGGAAGTGATGGAAACTTTATTGTTACAGATAAAGGAAATATCTTTTTCCAAGATTTATCTAGTGCAGGCGGTGCATTTGAATATCCGATAAATACTCCAATACGAGGACAAGCTCCTGCTTATCGGGTTGCTCCATACATAGGTATTAGTCCGATGCGCCCTGGAAACGGTTCTTCTGCTATTTTTTATGATATAGATAATCAACGTTTTATTGGCTGGGTATCAAGTCCATCTGCAGCAAGACAAACTTGTACTCCAGTTCCAGATCCAGCAGCAGCAGAAATGCTATTTAGTTTTAAAACCGGTATGAAGCTTGTCTATATGGAAAACACTCGTTTTTCGGATGGTTTGGTTTATGCTATTCTTCAGGATAATAACGGTACACGTCACATTTATGGAATCAATATGGCAGGAAAAGGTATGAAGCAGGTGGTGAAATATGAATCGATCAATGCCCCTGAATTTGCGAGTGCTAATAAATTTGCTTTCCACTCTCAATATCCGTTTATGTATTATGCCGTGGGAGATAAAGTATATTCCTATAATTTGGGAACAAAGGCAACAGAATCAGCCATTACATTACCGGGAGAAACTATTACTATGTTGAAATTCAATCTCTATGTACAGCCTAATTTGGCTGATCTAAATGACAAGTCAGATGAATTCTTATCTCGTCAGTTTGAATTGATGGTAGGCTCTTATAGTAATGCTGCAAAAGATATAAATGGTGGAAAATTAGGATTCTATAAGGTTAATAATAATAATAATACATTGACAAAGAGAATCGATTATTCCGGTTTTGCACATATTGTTGATGTTGTGTATCGGGAGAGAAGATAATGCCTATTTAAATTATATTAATATAATAAAACAAGGGTGTGTCTGAAAAGAATACACCCTTGTTTTTTACTTGTCCAATCATTGAATGTACAGAAGATCGCCCACTCCTTCATTTGTGAATTTTTCGTTAAACTATGGCTGCTTATTCTGGGTTTAAATAAATTTAATTACTTTTAATGCGAAAATCGAGTGTGTCGAGGGAGGGATTGCCTTCTGTAAGTTGCTTGGAATAAGACATTTCAAGTTTTACGATGTAGCAAGCCTTTTTTGATGTCCTTGTATCCATTAGTA
>JAVXFZ010000110.1:0-6984 GCA_036657595.1 Odoribacter sp.
ATTTTCTTTGAAATGAATTGTTTTCAGCCTTGTGGCTGACGGACTTTTTATTTGTATGTGTTATACCCCTATATGGGGGCATAAATGTGTGTGTATGAGATTAAGATCGTTTCAGGTGTGCTGGATGATGGTTTGTATGGTGTTCGTGTTTTCCGGACGTTTATATGGGATGGGTGTGGTGGGTGATCCGCCACGGGATGCTGTCATTCAGGAAACGATTTCGATGGGTATGGATACCATCACTGCGTGTATTTCAGAAAAAGTGGTTCTTTCCTGTTCGGATCAATTTGCTCCGGAGGATATTCTTTCGTATAAATGGATCAATAAGACGACAGGAGATAGTATAGGAAATACACGTTCTATTACGGTTCAGCCTACGAATACAACCACTTATCAATTATTTATCCGCCATACGCTAAGAAACAAAGAATTAATAGTCAATGGGGATTTTGAGAAGGGAGAAGTGGATTGTTATAAAGTAAGGGATTTCGGTGGAATGTGGTCTTGTCCTGAAATATGGAAATGTCGTTCGTTTGAAAGTGATTACAGTTATATAATATGTAATGGTGATGAAGTCCTTTTTCCGGAAGGGGTTTGTAAGATTGTGAAGGATTCTCGCGATCATCATCGTTTTTTTGCTTCGATAAAAGATCATTCGGGCAGTGGATATTTGTTGGTGGCGAATGGTTCTCCGGATCAGCGGCGTGATAAAGTGGTATGGAAGCAGCGGATCACGGGAATGATACCGGGGAAGGATTATGCTTTTTCGGCTTGGGTGGCAGATGTGGGGGGGCATAATCTGCCGATGCTTGATTTTTCCATCAATCAAAATACGTTGGGTGGTGAATTTGAATATTATAAGCCTAAGAGTTATGCGAAGTGGGAACAGTTTTACAAGATATGGAAGGCTGATCAGACATACGCCGAAATATCTATTGTGAATAAAGTGAAGGCACGTGACGGTAATGATTTTGTTTTGGATGATATTTCTTTTACAGAGGTGGTTTTGGGTGTCGGTGAGGTGGAAGTGCAGGTTTTGCCGCAGGTGAATATTGAGGCATTGAAGAATGTGAGTGTTTGTGAAGACGATGACATTACGGTGAAAGTGAATATGATCAGTGGGAGTAATATTACCGGTTATCAGTGGTGGAGGAGGAAAGATGGGGTGAGCGTTGGAAATACGGAAACTTTGTCGATAGAGGATGCTACGGTTGAGAGGGATAGTGGGGTGTATTCTTGTGAAGTGACCGGAGCGTGTGGAAGTGATACGGTTGATTTTTCTATCGCTGTCCGGAAG
Organism: Odoribacter sp.; assembly: GCA_036657595.1. Lineage (GTDB taxonomy): Bacteria > Bacteroidota > Bacteroidia > Bacteroidales > Marinifilaceae > Odoribacter. The sequence goes on from JAVXFZ010000110.1 coordinate 1,298, forward strand.
AAGTTGAGAAATGAGGGCAAGGAGGTGGATACGGCTTTGGTTTGTGTGGGGGATAGGGTGATGCTGAGCGCAGCGAGATGTAGCGGGGATGGATTGGTATATCAATGGAGTAAACCTTTGGGGGCGGGGAATTGGACACCTACGTTGGGAAATACGATGGAATATGTGAAACAGGTTGTTGGGCGGAAAGATGAAGGGAAATACAGTTGTATTGTCACGGGAGTGTGTGGTGTGGATACGGTTTATTCGGTGGTGCATATCAGGGAGGCTTTGCGTGTGGTGGCGAAGAGTGAGCCGCAGATAGCTTGTCCCGGCAAGGAGATGGATTTGTTTGTTCAAACGAATGGAAAAGGGGTGACAACTCGTTGGTTGTTGCCGGATGGATCCGGCAAGGAGGGGGAGATTTTGCCGATTCGTGTGAATGTGGGGATAGATCAATATCGGTATGAGGTGGTTGACAGGTGTGAGTCGTTGCCGGGTTTTATTTTAGTGGAAGGGTTTAGACCGATGGGAGCATTGGTGGTGAACGAGGATACGGTTGTGTGTCGAGGAGGGACGGCAATCTTGAGGTCGAATGCGGTGGGCGTTCGCTTGAAATATGAATGGAGAGGTCCGGCAGGTTTTCGGGGGTTGACACCGAATGTTGTTGTTCCTGATGTGACAGAAAACAAAGAAGGTAGGTATTTTTTGACGGTAACAGATACTTGCGGAGCGATACAGCGCGATTCGGTTTGGGTATCTGTAAATAAGGAGTTGGAGGGTTTATCTATTAATCCGACTAAGATGTATTGTTTGGGAGCTGTCGGCGATACGTTGCAAGTGAAGGGGGGATGCAGTGGGTTGAAATACAGCTGGACGTTGCCGGATAGAACGGTGAGAGCGAAGAAGAAGATCGTTTTGCCTGCAATCGGGTATGATAATATCGGTCATTATATTTGTCGGGTGAGCGGACTTTGCGGGACAGATATTTTGACAACGGATGTTAATATGTATGGGCAGTTGACCGTGAGTGGAAATACGGAATTACATCGCTTGTGTAAAGGGGAGAGTATTCGCTTGACAGCAATCTCTAATCTACCGGTGTTGCGTTATGAATGGAAAAAAGAGGGGGGTGTACGGGATGAAATGGGTGGGGAATTATTGGTTGCTCACCTTGATTCTTTGCAAGCCGGACATTATGAATGTCGGGTTGTTGCGCTTTGCGATAGCAAGCCGTTGCAGTATGAGGTTCGGTTAAAAGAATCGACAAAAATTACGGATGGAACTCCTGATGTGTATGTGAATGAACACGGTTCTGTCCGATTGTTTGTAAAGGCGGTCGGTGAGAATAATGTTTATGAGTGGACGGAGAAGGGGATGCCGATGGGTGGCAACAGTAATCAGTTGTTGATACAGGATGTCGGTTTGGTTGGTACACGAACGTTTGTGTGTAAAGTGAGCGGTGATTGTGGAGAAGACCGGCGGTCTATATCTGTCTATGTTGATAGGTATAAGGTTTTGACAAAGGATGGAGCGGAACGTTTGTGTGAGGGGTCGGATAATGCTTTTAATGCAGCTCTGTTGCCTGAAGGATGTGATGCGGCGACAAAATTGTCTTATCGTTGGGAATGGAAAGGAAATAGAGTCAGTAGTACGTCTGTGTTAGAGTTGAAAGAGTTGAAAGTGGAGTCGGGCGGACGTTATAGTTGTTATATCAAAGGAGAATGCGGGGAGGCGGTGTTGAATTTAGACGTGGAGGTGGTTTGGAAACCGGTGTTACGAAGGTTTCCCACTGTGGTGAGTGTGTGTGAAATGGGGCATTTTTCCATAGGAGCCTTTCCGGAAGGCAATGATCGGTTGGCTTATACTTGGCTGAAGGGGAATGTGCCGTTGGAAGGGACGGATTCTATTTTTCGGATGGAGGCGGTGGAGAGAAAGGATGCAGGGATGTACACTTGTCGGGTGACCGGGCAATGTGGTGTGGCAGAAGATGATTTTCGGTTGGAGGTGGCGAGAAGTTTGAAGATTTTGGATGCGCCGGATACGGTGAAGGTCTGTGCCGGTCAATCGGGATGGTTGGAAATTGTGGCGGTGGGAGAAGATTTGAAATATGCTTGGAGCGGACCGAATCAGAGCGGTTGGATGGGAGATACGACTTTTAAATATAGCAATGTTTCTATCACGAGGGGAAAGGATGAGGGAAGGTATAGGTGTGTGGTGGAAAGTCGGCGTGGGTGTGGGATAGATACAGTGTATGCGGTGGTTGAAATTGAGAAGGAATTGAAATTGTTGTCGAAATCGCCGGATGCTGTTGTTTGTCAAGGGACGAAGGTGGATTTGTATGCCCGGGTGAATTTGGAAACGGTGAAATATACTTGGATATTACCGGACGGGACGAGTAGTAGAAGGAAGGATGTGTCTATTGAGGAGATGAAACTGACTGATGTAGGTGTTTATCATTATCGGATAGCCGGAATGTGTATGAAGGATTCGGGGGATATATCGTTGGGGATTCACCGGACGATGGGGGTATTGAAAATGAATCCGAAGGTAGCGGTTTGTTGCGAACACGATACGGTTTTGTTCGTTGCTTCGGTGGAGGGGGATGGTGTTCGTTATCGTTGGCAGGGTCCCGGACATTTTTTATCAGCGAATGATTCGGTGGTTCTTAGCGATGTGAAGACGGGGATGGTAGGAACTTATCATTTGGTGGTGCAGGATGTATGTAATAAACAGCAGACAGGGAGTAGTGATTTGTTTTTATTGGATGAATTGAAGAATTTACGCATCACGGGGGATACGCATCTATGTCCCGGTAGAGCGTTTGTGGCGGAGGTGAAAGGAGGAGCGGAGGCTTGCCTTTATGAATGGATGCGGGGAGGTGTTGTTGTTGGAAGGGAAGCTCGCTTTTCTATTCCGGCAGTCGCTTCTGCGGATAGCGGCGAGTACGTATGCCGGGTGGTGGGAAGTTGCGGAACGAAGGATTTAAAGGTTCAACTGGGTATATATAAGTCGTTGACATTAGGAGAGATGGTGACGGATGTACGGGTGTGTGAGGGGGTAGATACTTCTTTTCGGATAGTGGCAGAGGGCGATCAGCTTGTTTATTTGTGGACGAAAGACGGTCGGGAAGTGGGGAGACGTGGGGCAAGCTTGCCTTTTTACGGGGTGTCGCATTTGGATACCGGATTTTATAAATGTCGGGTGAAAACGGTGTGTGGTGAGGAGGAAAGAGTGTTTCATTTGCAGTTAATACCCTCTACGTTAATAAAAAGTCATACGCCTGATCGGTATGTGACAGAAAATGATTCGATACAGTTGTTGGTTCGTAGCGAGGGAGAGAATAATAGTTATCAATGGAGCTGTGAGGGGACAGTCAGAGATGAGGATGCGGAGGTATTGAAAATTTCGGATGTGGGGAAAGCTGATACGTTGAATTTTGTTTGTGTCGTAAAAGGAACTTGTGGTCTGGATTCGGCGAATATGAAGATTCGGGTGGGGGTGTTTAAATCGTTGAAAGAAACATCCAGTCCGGATACGTTGTGCGAGGGAGGTAATTATATTTATGTGGCGGATATTATCCCTCACAATTGTTATGGAGATGAGTATTTTACTTATAGCTGGAGCTATGGTGGAGTGACGATTGGTGATCAGTCTTTGCTGAAATTGGAGAATTTAAAAGAGGAACAGGCAGGGGAATATACTTGTTTGATAGGGAGTGAATGTGGTGTGGATACTGTGGTGTGGAAGGTGTATGTGATGTCTTTGCCGGAGATACAGTGGATGACGGAAGATGCGTTTGTGATAGAAGGGAAGAATCACCAAATAGAAGTGGTGGCTAAGGGGGAAGGATTGTCGTATTCGTGGAAAAAAGACGGAGTGGCGTTTTCGGGAGGAGGGAAAATCGTATCTTTTCACCCCGTGAGTTATGAAAATGGAGGAATCTATGAGGTGACGGTGGAAAATAGGTGTTCTTCTGTCAAGAAACAATCGAAATTGAAGGTCTGGCAGAAGACGATACTTGTTGTTCCTTTACCGACGGATGTGGTGATGTGTGAGGGGACGGATTCAGTGTTTCGGGTAGAGGCATTGGGTTCAAACGGGTTGTTGTATCAATGGTATCACAATGATGTTTTACTGCCGGTGGCAATGGTTGATGAACTTTCTTTGAAGCAGGTGAAAGCGGAAGATGCCGGAGTATATCGGTGTGTGGTGAGCGGCAATGGAGGTGATGATACGTGTGTGATGAATCTGACGGTGAATCAATTGCCTCGTATAGAGATTGCCGGAGATACGGTTTTGTGTATGAATGATCTGCAACAATCTTATGCTGGAGTGAAGGGAGAACAAAATTTGGCTTATCGTTGGAGTGTGTCAGGGGGAACTTTAGACCGGTTTAATGTAAAGGATGTGCAGGTCGTTTGGGAGGGATTGGGTGTAGGAAGGCTTGCCTTGGAAGTTACATCGGCTGTTTCCGGTTGTCGGCTGATCGTTGAAAAACAGGTTCGATATAAACAATTGCCGGAGGTATATTTGGAGGTTCCGCAGGTGGTCGGATATTGTGTCGATTCATTGGTGTTGAATCAAGGTTATCCGTTGGGCGGACAATATTGGGTGGATGAAATTCCCGCTTCGTCGGTGGTTTTTGATTATAAAGAAAGTCTGTATCAGGTTAGGTATTCTTATCGGGATGAGCAGACGAAATGTGTCGATACAAAAGAAGAAGAAATCCGGGTGGCGGAAGAACCGATGGTTACGTTGAAGGATGAACGAGTGGAAACGGGTTTGTGTAAGCCGATAGCACTTTCTGTGGATAAGGTTTCAGCAGGTGTTGTCAAATGGACCGGTGAAGGGGAGTTGGATACGTTGGATGTATTGAGTCCTGTCTATACACCGAAGATGGAAGATGGCGAAGATGTTTATTTTTCGGTTGAGCTGACAGATCCTTATCAATGTCGGGCTTCTGATTTTGAAATTATTTCTGTTTTTCCTTTGCCGAAAGTGAAAGCAATGGATGATTTGAATACCGGTGTTTGTGGGGAAACGGTGTTAAGGGCTGAGTATAACACTTCCCGACTGGATCGGATTACGTGGTTGCCTGCCGATCAATTGATTGAACAGGGAGATTATACGGCTGTTGTGCGGGATAAAAGTGGCGGAGATCATCTCTTTCAGGTGGTGGTGACGGATTTGTTTGGATGTCAGGGTACGGATTCTGTGGTGTTGTCTGTGATGCCTTCTCCTCCTTTGGAAAATAAAGAGTTTTGTGAGAATGATTCTTTGCAAGTGGATTGCAGCGGTTTTCTCGATTATGTGTGGAATGACGGATATATAGATAGTGTCCGCCGGCTTCATCAAGGAGGTGATTATTCGTTGATGATCACGGATAAATACGGTTGTGTTGGTACGGTTTATTATACGGTACATCCGATGCCGGAAGTGAATTTGAGAGATACAACACTTTTTTTGGGACAGACGGTCGAATTTGTCATAAATCCGGCGGAACGATATGCACCTTATGATATTGTATGGCAAGATCGTAGTAATGGTGATTCTTTTTTGGCAGAAAAGGAGGGGTATTATTCAGTGAAAGTTTCGGATAATTTGGGTTGTATGTCACAGGGAATCGCTTATGTGGAAATAAAAGAAAGACGTATTATAGCTCCTGATGCTTTTTTGCCGGAGAGTAGTAATGAAAATTCTCGTTT
>JAVXFZ010000111.1:0-6871 GCA_036657595.1 Odoribacter sp.
CGTTGTTGAAACAATTGAGCGTTTAGGTGTTAAATTAACGCAAAGATAATGAAGACAGCACCGGAGTTGATGAACTCCGGTGCTGTCTTTGTATAGTGGAAAGCGATAGAAGACGGAAGACGGGAAGCTGTTAGAAGTCAACGAAACGCGAGTCCGCGTGAGAACCTCTATATTCCTGTTTTATCTCTCACCAATGAGGGAGTAAAAATTTATGCCTTGAAAATCGGTTAAACTTTTCTTTTCTTTTTGTCGTATATAGCCTGACTGTTCATCCATAAGTCGTTTGGCTTATTCATTGATTTTGTCCATTCGCTGAAAGGAGATATTTTCATCTTTAAAATGTTGTAATAATTTTTTGAGGTTATTTAATTTGACTCTTTAATCCCTAAAACTATGAGAAAAAAACTTGCACTTGCATTATTTACCCTCTTTGCTTTAAGCTATTGTTTTGACGCTCAGGCTCAGAAAGTAAATGTAACTTCCGTATCTAAAGTGAACGATACGCATAATTTCTACACGATGATGAAGGAAGCTTTTCCTCTCGCTTATAACGATCCGGCAGCTCCCCGCTTTATCTTTTATGATAATAATAAGAATTTTATCTTCGGCATCGGTGGGTTTATTCAAGCAACCGGAGTCTATGATTTTAACGGCGTAGAGGATTATAATTATTTCACCACCTCTTCTATTGCGCTGAAAGGCAAACAAGGAGGCGCAAGTTATGGATTGACGTTGGGACAATCGCGTTTGTTTTTTAAATTGATCGGCAATACGGATGTCGGGAAATTGGTGTCTTACCTCGAAATGGAATTTGAAGGTCCACAAAATTCACCTGTATTGCGTCAGGCTTTTATTCAATTTCGGGGATTCCTGATCGGACAAGCGTGGAGTACTTTCGGCGATATGTCTGCCGTCCCGACAACTATCGACGAAGAAGGTCCCAGCAGCGGTATAGAAACACGACAACCGATGGTGCGCTATACTCATTCATTTAATAAGCGTTGGCAAGCTGCCTTGGCATTGGAATATGTGATCCCTTCTTATAGCACTGGTGATTACACGAATGTCATCCGTCAGAAAGTGCCGGATATTCCATTGAACGTAAGGTACACGATGCACAACGGCAGTCACTTGCAAGCCAGCGGTATTTTAAGAAATATCAGCTATCAGGATAAATTGAACGACAAGGATAAAATCGCTACCGGATGGGGTGCTTCGCTCAGCGGTCAAATCAATCTCTGCAAGAAGACCAGCTTTATGTTTCAAGGAGTGTACGGTAAAGGTATTGCTAATTATATTCAGGATATTTCCGGTAACGGCTATGATTTGATCCCCAATGCCCACGAGAATGGAAAATTAGAAAGTGCCGGTATGTGGGGTGCTTTTTGCGCTTTTCAACAAAATTGGACACCGAATCTTTATTCGTCGCTGATTTACAGTTATGCCCGTCTGGAAAATAGAAGTAATTTGGCAGGTACGACTTATAAATACGCCCAGTACGGAGCTGCTAATTTATTGTGGAATTTTACCGAATACGGAACAACCGGTATTGAATATATTTTCGGCCGTCGGAATGACTTTAACAAGGAATATGGCAATGCAAACCGAATCAATGCGATGGTGCAATATCGGTTCTGATATTTAAATAGAAGAACCTTCCGCATTAAAAATACACGCTGTTTAGTTTTCGGATCTTAACGATTGGACCAGTAGACAGCGTGTCAATTTTTATATATGATACACTTTTCCTGATCCAGTAGTAGTTGTTTTTTCAGTTCCTCAGTATCATTAAATTTACGTTCTCCACGAATACGAGCCAGTAAAGCAATTTGTATTTCTTGCCCGTAGATGTTTTGATTGAAATCAAAAATATGCACCTCTATGCGTATCACCCCGGCAGTGCTGACCGTCGGACGAATGCCTATGTTCAACATTCCTCTGTATTCTTTCCCCTCTACATTGACTTTTACGGCGTAGACCCCGACAGCGGGTAACAGTTTCCGATCGTCCGATACTTGTATGTTTGCCGTCGGAAAGCCCATCATACGCCCGATTTTATCCCCATTCACGACAGTGCCGGAAAGCATATAGGAATAACCCAAGTATTCGTTCACTAAGGAAATATCACCCAATTCTAAGGCTGTACGGATTTTAGTGGAACTGATGTTGATCTGATTTTCTTCGTATACCTCTTCTTGCTCTAAATAGAAATGGTGTTTTTCTGCCAATTCTCTCAATTTCTCGAAGCTACCTTCCCGATTTTTACCGAAACGATGATCGTAACCAACAACCAAGCCTTTTAATCCTACTTGATCAATTAAGATGTTTTTCACAAAATCAGCGTAATCCAAATCAGCTAATTCCCGCGTAAAATTAAGTATGAATAAATGATCAACCCCGCAAGCTTCTAAAATACCGATCTTTTCTTCTAAAGTCGTCAATATGCCCAGCCGCTTTTCCTGCGGGTAAAGCACCTCGCGCGGATGGGGCTCAAAACTAATGATGACCGACTCACCCCCCAAATGCCGGGCTACCCGCTTGAGAGATTCAATGACCTGTTTGTGCCCCTTGTGTACTCCGTCAAAACTGCCGATCGTAACCACGGGATTCTTTATGTTTAGCCGCTCTGCTCCGTAATGTATCTGCATCCTAATAAAATGAAAGGTGAAAAGTGAAAAATTCACCTTCACACATCGGTTGATGGGGCAAAAATACAATAAATTGTGACAGTTTACAAATCACCGGGAAAGTGAGAAGTAGAGAAATTTATTCGGAAAGATCCGTGCACAAAAAATCCCGGACCATCGCCCGGGATCTTTTAGACTATCCACATTTTGAAGACCCGCAGGTTTTGCAAATCAGGCATCCTTCCTGATAAACTACCGGCGAACCACAATGTTCGCATACTTCTCCGCTGGCTTCTGTCCCGTTGGGAATGTATTTTTTCAACGCACGCTCCACACCATTTTTCCAAGTGTTGATGTTTTCGTTGTCAAATTCCATCGATGCCACCAATTCAACCGCCTGATGTACGGGAAAACCGTGACGCAATACACCGGAAATCAGTTTTGCGTAATTCCAATATTCTTTATCAAATTTAAAGGATAATCCCTCAACCGTCGTCTTGAAACCCCGTTTGTTACAGAATTGAAAGTCGTAACGTGAATTACCTTCTTCATCGTAATGTTTGACAATCTTCCCCTCAGTAACTGCCTTCGGCAACATAATTCCCTCTTCATCATCAGCGATACCGGTGAAGATTTCATAAGGCCGTCCGGCATATAAACCAATGAAGGCAATCCACTTTTCTTTGTTGTTCTGAAAACGCACTACATCCGCATCCAGTTCCATCGGACGCTTTGACGGCATCGCATCGGGTACGCCCGCTTGTTTCTTTTCTTTGTTTGAAACTAAAACTCCCGACCGAGAACCATCACGATATACGGTGCATCCCTTGCAACCGCTTTTCCAAGCCTCAATGTATAAATTACCTACCAATTCTTCCGAAGCATCCGACGGCAAGTTGACAGTCACACTAATAGAATGGTCTACCCATTTCTGCATCTGCCCCTGCATCCGCACTTTTGCCATCCAATCAATGTCATTGGAAGTTGCCTTGTAATAAGGCGATTTAGATACTAATTCGTCGATTTCCGCATCCGAGTAATGCTTGGTCATATTGTAGCCGTTGACAGACATCCATTCGGCAAATTTGTGATGGAATACAATAAATTCCTCATAGCTGTCACCGGATTCATCAACAAAATCAATATGGACGTTCTGATCGTTCGGATTTACTTTTCTCCTCCGCTTGTAAACCGGCAAAAAGACCGGCTCTATACCTGAAGTGGTCTGTGTCATCAAACTGGTCGTTCCTGTCGGTGCAATCGTCAAACAAGCGATGTTGCGACGACCGTATTTCACCATCTCACTATACATTTCCGGATCAGCCTCCCGAAGACGCATTATAAACGGATTGTTCACTTCCCGCTTGGCATTAAAGATTTTAAAACTACCTCTATCTTTTGCCAAATAAACAGATGCCCGATAAGCCTCAATAGCCAATGTTTTCTGTATATCTACCGAAAAATCAATGGCATCATCGCTACCATAACGTAATCCCAAAGCCGCTAACATATCTCCTTCTGCCGTGATCCCGACCCCTGTACGACGTCCTTCGCACGCTTTTTGCTTGATTTTTTCCCACAAACGAATCTCTACACCTTTTACTTCTTCATCCTCCGGATCTTGTTTGATCTTACCCAATATGGTGTCGATCTTTTCCAGTTCTAAATCAATGATGTCGTCCATAATCCGCTGTGCAATCGCAACGTGCTTCTTAAACAAGGGATAATCAAAGAATGCACCCTTGCTAAAAGGATTTTGCACGTAAGAATATAAATTGATCGCTAATAAACGACAAGAGTCATAAGGACACAAAGGTATTTCACCGCAAGGATTGGTCGAAACGGTACGATAGCCTTTATCGGCGTAACAATCGGGCACACTCTCCCGAATAATCGTATCCCAAAAAAGGATCCCCGGCTCTGCCGATTTCCAAGCGTTGTAGACAATCTTATCCCATAATTGACGGGCATTGATCGTTTTCTTGTATTTCGGTTCTTCGGAATAGACCGGGTATCTCTGCTCATATTCACGTTTGTCTATGACAGCACGCATAAATTCATCATCAATTTTCACCGATACATTGGCTCCCGTCACTTTGCCATCTGTCATTTTTGCATCAATGAAACTTTCAGAATCAGGATGGTTAATGGATACACTCAACATTAAAGCACCCCGACGTCCGTCCTGTGCTACTTCGCGGGTAGAGTTGGAGTAACGCTCCATAAAAGGAACAATGCCGGTAGAAGTTAGGGCTGAATTTTTTACCGGAGAACCTTTCGGACGAATATGTGACAAATCGTGTCCCACCCCGCCACGACGCTTCATCAATTGCACTTGCTCTTGGTCAATTTTCATCACTCCTCCGTATGAATCGGAAGGACCTTCATTACCAATAACAAAACAATTGGAAAGAGAAGCAATCTGAAATTCATTACCGATCCCGGTCATCGGACCTCCTTGTGGCACAATATATTTAAAGTTGCGCAATATCTCAAAAATAGCCTCTTCACTCAATGGATTTGGATAGTTATTCTCTATCCTGACCAGTTCTTTTGTCAACCGACGATGCATATCGTCAGGATTCTTTTCGAATATATCCCCATAAGAATCCTTCAGGGCGTACTTGTTCACCCATACTCGGGCTGCCAGCTCATCACCATTGAAATAGTTCAATGAACTTTGAAAGGCTTCATCCTGTGTGTAGGTATCCTTCTCTTTTGTTACATATTCATTCATAGCTGATTAATTAAGTTGTATCTTTCTGTAATAGGTTACTGCAAATATAAAGAAAAAGAGAATGATATTGGTTACTTTATTAAGAGATTTTTTTATTAAGTTTTCCATTTTAGTATGCCAAACATCTATTTATTAGACGAATAAAAAGTTATCAACATACCAAAAGTTCACAAAAATATCATTTCATCCGAAACATAAATGAAAAAAACAACTATTTTAAAAGAATTATTTTCTAACAAATTCTACACACATCTCTCCGCCGCCACTTAGGGCTCCCGTGAAAATCATAAAAGTAAAAATCAATTTAAGCCGATTAGATCAGCAGGAATCTGAGTCTGTAGTTGTCTGTGTTGAAAATCAACTTCACAGACATAAACTTCGGAAAGTGGCAAAAGTACCTCTTTGCCAAAAATAGAAATAGTTAAAACAACATTGCCGGAGTAGTTGGCAACATCCGTCACTTTTCCGGTCTCTCCGGAAAGTTGTTCTTTTACATCAAAATCTATCAATTCAAAAACATCATAATCAAATCCTTCTATTTCTTCTTCGTCCAATAACGCTCTCTCGAGCAACACTTCGCTTCCGACAAGCCGCATCGCCTGCTCTATCGTATCCACATAATCGAATTTGACAATATAAGAAGTATGATTCCGAACTGATATCCCTTCATCGGAGATAAAAAAAGGAACCGGTGCCCCATCCAATAGGAGGAACATCGGTTCATCAGCATATTTTTCCAGCAAATCGCTATCGGTTGTAACAACTACTTCGCCCGAAAGGCTATGTGTCTTTGTTATTTCCCCAATTTTAACGCACTCTTCGCTGGTGATCATCACAAAAGATTATTCTGCAACAGGAGCAGCAGTTTCTGCAGGAGCAACTTCTTCTACAGGAGCGGCAACAACAGCAGGAGCAGCAGCAGCGGCTTCTTCAGCCTTTTTGGCAGCCTCAGCAGCAAGTAATTCAGCTTTTTTCTTTGCAACAATTTCTTCTTTGGCTGCCCGCACTTTCGCTTCAGCTTCTAAACGAGCCTTTGCCTTCGCGTCACCATCTTGAGCTAATTTAACAGTCTGAGCCTGCAACTTCGCTTCTTTTTCTTTCATCCAAGCCTCAAATTTGCTATCAGCGGCAGCAGCATCAAAAGCACCTTTTTTAACGCCTTCCAGCAAGTGTTTTTTCAACAGTACCCCTTTATGTGACAGGATTCTTTCAACAGTTTCTGTCGGCTCAGCACCTACCATTAACCAATATAAAGCTCTGTCAAAATTGAGATCGATAGTAGCCGGATTAGTGTTCGGATCATAAATTCCTACTTTCTCAATATACTTGCCATCACGTGGCGCTCTACTATCTGCTATCACTACATGATAGAATGGACGACCTTTACGTCCGTGTCTCGATAATCTAATTTTTGTAGACATTCTTTTAATTTTAAAAAATTAATATTCTCCTATACCCGATAGGAGGTGCAAAGATAGATTAAAAAGTGAAATGGCGAAAGTGAATG
>JAVXFZ010000112.1:0-6478 GCA_036657595.1 Odoribacter sp.
CAGTATGTTTCTGCTGGACGATCAGTACAGGATCATCGCCAAACCGACTACGATCAAGGAATTGGAAAAGAATATATCGGAACTTTAAGCAGGTTCATCGTCTATCTGCCCTTTCAGCAGGCGCGATAGACAGTTTTCGATCAGATCGTATTCAAAGCCGCGTCCTATTGCGAAACGGATCAATTTTCCTTTTTCCTGATAGGGATCCGGTTCATTTAATTGTTTTCGCTTTTGTTTTAATAATTCCATACAGGTTTTGCTGTATTCCTCCTGATCCAGATCATCCAAAGCTTGCCGGATGATTTCGGAGGGGAGTCCCTTTTGTCGAAGGTGCAGGCTGATTTTCAGTTTTCCCCACGATCCGAGCATCCGTTTATCGGCTGCGTATGCGATGGCATAACGGGTGTCATTGAGAAAATTATGTTCGTGTAAAAAACTCATTATTTTAGCTATCTCCTGATCAGGAATCTCCCATAGAATTAGTTTTTCCTGAATCTCCTGACTGCAATATTCTTTTTTACTGCATAGTGCCGCCGCTCGATTCAATGCTTTTTCGGGTATCATACTCTTTTACATTTAATCATCCGATCTTTTCCAAAAATATCTTTTCTCAATTCAATCTCCCGATAGCCACTATTTTCAAGTAATGCAAGTATTTCTTTTCCCATCGCTTCATTGATTTCAAAGAATAGCAGCCCGCCTGCTTTCAAGCGCATTTGTCCGAATGTTGCCACCTGCCGATAAAATAAGAGTGGATCGGTGTCCGGCACGAACAATGCCTGATGGGGTTCGTAATCCAATACGCGTGATTCCATCCCTTTTTTCTCGCTTTCTTTGACATAAGGCGGATTTGAAACGATGATGTCGTAACTGCCCCAATGATAGCATTCTTCCCGTAAAATATCACGCACCATAAATTGAACTCCAACTTGATTTTTTTCGGCATTTTGCCGTGCCACACGAATGGCTTCGCCGGAAATATCAATGCCGACGATCTGCGCTTCCGGACAATGTTTGGCTAAAGCGATGGCGATGCAACCACTCCCCGTCCCGATGTCTAAAATCTTTTTTCCCGAATTTATCGCCTCTTTCACCCACACTACTAATTCTTCTGTTTCCGGGCGGGGGATTAATGTCGATTGGTTTAGGTTTAATTTTAATCCGCTAAATTCCGTTTCTCCTATTATATATTGTATCGGATGCCCGGATTTTAAAAGTAGGATGATTTCATTAAATTTATTTATAAAGCTTTCGTCTAATATTTCGTTTTTTCTAATATGGATATCTATATTTGTAAAATGCAATACATCCATATAAATAATGGAGCAAAGGCATTGGATTTCATATTCCGGATATGAATCTTTTAGCTCCTGTAAAGCGTATTGTGATAGTTGACGAATTGTATTCATAACACAAAGATAAGATTAATTGGAAATTGAAAATTAGAAATAGGAATTTATTTGGGTTCATTGATTTATTTATTGTTTTTATCAATTCCTTAACAAAAGGTGTTTTGAACTTTCAAATAGGACAATGATCGGAAAGGATTCCTATGTTTTGAGATTTCATTTTTCGTTTTTCATTTTTATATGTATTGGCTTGAAGTAACAATCTATCTTTTAATCGCCTTGTACGTCCTCACGGTGGTGAGTGTCGTATTCAACGTTATACTGGAAAATAGAAATCCGGTGAGAACATTGGCTTGGATTGTTGTGTTGGTTGCCATACCACTGATCGGTTTTCTATTCTACCTGTATTTCGGCATCAATTATCGGAAGATCAAAATGTTTTCAATGAAAGGATTGGGGGATATGAAGTGGTTGCAATATATGAGCGAAGATCAGAAACAATTGATTAAGAAATCCGAATTTCTGCAAAGGCGGGAGTCCGTTGCCGTCCGAAAATTAATGACGTTGTTACTGAATAACAACAAAGCTCTGCTCACGCGTTTCAATCGGGTGGAGGTGTTGAATAATGGAGATGAAACTTTTCCGACTTTGTTTGAAGCACTTGAACAAGCCCGCAAATTTATTCATCTGGAATATTATATCATTTCCGAAGGGCGACTGACCGACCGATTGAAAGAAATTCTACTCCGCAAGGCGGCAGAAGGCATTGAAGTACGGATTATTTATGACGATGTCGGATCGTGGGGATTATCCCGTAATTTTATCCGAGAATTACAAAAAGCAGGCATTCAGATTTATCCCTTTTTACCGGTACGTTTTCACCAATTAGCTAATAAAGCAAATTACCGAAATCATCGAAAGATTGCCGTGATAGACGGAGAGATAGGATTTATCGGCGGATTGAACATTGCCGATCGGTATGTGGACGGTGTCGCCGGTATTGGCGTTTGGCGAGACACTCATTTAAAGGTGATGGGGGAAGTCGTAACTTCTTTACAGGTGATTTTTCTGATCGACTGGTATTTTGTACGTCAGGAATTACTGTTGGACAAAGACGAATATTTGCCTTATGTGCAGGCAGACGGGAATGTGATTGCCCAAACCATCACATCGGGACCTGACAGCGATTGGGCATCCATTCAACAAGCTTATTTCACACTGATCAATATGGCGAAACGCTATGTGTTTATCTCCACGCCCTATTTTATGCCGGGAGAAACGACCTTAAATTCATTGAAAACAGCAGCAATGAGCGGGGTGGACGTACGAATATTATTGCCGTATAAGTCCGATTCGCGGTTGACGCATTGGTGCACTTGCTCGTATGTGGAGGAGTTATTAGAGGCAGGAGTGAAAATATATTGGTATAAAAAAGGGATCAATCACAGCAAGGTGATTATTGTCGATGGCATTGTGGCAAGCGTCGGAACAGCGAATATGGATCTCCGAAGTTTTGAACAGAATTTTGAAGTAAGCTTGATTTTATATGATCGGGAGGTTGTGAAAGTGTTGGCAGGTTATTTTATGGAGGACCTGAAAGAAAGTTCAGAAGCGACCATTCAACATTGGAAATTTCGTCCCAAACGAGATAAAGTGTACGAATCAATGGCGCGATTATTCGCTCCGGTTCTTTAATATAGGATGTAAACTGTGGTGGCTTGTGTACGCGCCAAAACACAGCATAAATAAATGAATAAATAAATATGTACAGTAGTAAGAAAATTTCAGAGATTCTGAATTGCAAAGCCATCGGTGTGAACGACTTTGAAATCACAGAGGTTAGTGTGGACAGCCGCTCGGTGAATAAACCTGAAACGACTTTGTTCTTTGCCCTTCAGGGCGTCAATCATAACGGACACGAATATGTAAAAGGATTGTATGTACGGGGAGTCAGAAACTTTGTCGTCAGCGAGATGCGGGAAGAATACGCCGCGTTGGAGGCGGCTGTTTTCTTTCAGGTGACAAATGTTTTGCAAGCCCTGCAACAATTAGCCACCTACCACCGGGAACAGTATCACACAGAAGTGATCGGGATCACCGGAAGTAATGGAAAGACGGTTGTCAAAGAATGGCTTTACCAGCTTCTTTCGGAGGAGGCGGGTGTCTATCGTAGTCCGCGTAGTTATAATTCACAGGTAGGTGTTGCCTTGTCGCTACTGGGAATAGATGCTCAAACCCGTTTAGCCATTATTGAAGCCGGCATTTCATTACCGGGAGAAATGGAGAAATTGCAACGAATGATCCGACCGGAGATTGGTATATTTACTCATTTGGGCGATGCTCACGGTGAGAATTTCAACTCCCGTCAACAAAAGTTAGAAGAGAAAGCTATACTGTTTAAAGAGTGTCACACGGTGATCGGACAGAAGAGTGAGGCATTGAAGTATATTCTCACGGTCGTTCAAGAGGGATGCGAGCGGATCATCTGGGGGGAAGAGGAGGATTGTAATGTCCGCACAAGAGAGATGCGAACGGATGAAAACGGTCGTCGGGTAGAAATAGAATGGCAGGGGCAAACTTTTATGTTGTCAATCCCATTTGTAGATGAAGCTTCTTTCGAGAATTGTATGAATACCGTTTGTTTTTTACTATTAAAAAGGAAAACGCCGGCATTTATCTGTGAACGAGTGAGCCGATTACAGCCCATCGCAATGCGTATGGAAATCAAAGAAGGTATCAACCGTTGTGTGTTAATCAACGACTATTATAATTCGGATGCCGCTTCTTTTCATTTAGCGTTGAATACGTTGGCAATGCAAGATGCAGGACGTGAAAAAGTAGTGATTCTTTCTGATTTTATTGACACCGGTACGGATGAAGCGGAACTTTACCGCGAAGTAGCGATGTTGTTGCGTAAGACGAAAGTTTCGGTGTTGATCGGCATCGGGGAGGTCATCAGTCGTTATAGACCTTATTTTTTAGTGCCCAACTGTCGTTTTTATAAAGATACGGATAGTTTTCTGCGACAAGAAAACCGCGATCATTTCCACGATCAGGTGATTTTGATTAAAGGTGCTCGAAAGTTCCGTTTTGAATATATTGCCGGATTTTTACAAAAACAATCTCACGCAACGATATTGGAAGTTGATTTCGACGCGATGGTTCATAATCTAAATTATTTCCGTTCGCTTTTGCCGTCGGAAACGATGATCGCCGTGATGGTGAAGGCTTTTTCATACGGCAGCGGATCAGGCGAAGTAGCCAGTTTGTTGCAGTATCAGGGGGTGAATTATCTGATGGTGGCTTTTGCCGACGAAGGGGTAGAACTGAGGGCTGCCGGCATTACGATTCCAATAGGGGTGATGAATCCCGAACCGGAAGCATTCGATAATATGATCGAGTTTAATCTGGAACCTGAGATTTATTCTTTGGAATTATTAGAAGGATTCGATCGGGCTCTGACAAAACACGGGATTGAAAAATATCCGGTTCATTTAAAGTTGAATACGGGAATGAACCGCTCCGGACTTGATCCGGAGGAAATCCCTGCATTGTTGGCATTTTTTAAAGAGAAACGGAAGGTTTTTATCCGCTCGATGTTCTCGCATCTCGCCGGAAGTGATGAAGCCGTACACGACGATTACACACAGCATCAAATCGACCTATTTATCCAAATGACGGAAGAGGTACAAGCGCATTTCAATTACCGGATTATGCGTCATATACTGAATTCCGCCGGAATTGAACGTTTTGGTCAATATGCTTTTGATATGGTGCGTTTGGGGATCGGCTTACACGGGATCAGTGCCGTCGGCGCACCGCTGTTGCCGGTCAGTTCTTTTAAGACTTATATTGCCGCTATTCGGGAAGTAAAAGGTGATCAAACGGTGGGATACGGTCGTAAAGGTATTTTGAAGCGTGATTCCCGCATCGCAGTTGTGCCGGTAGGCTATGCAGATGGTTTAGATCGACACCTCAGCCGAGGAGTTGGAGAAATGATGGTCAGAGGCAAGCGTGTAGCGATAGTAGGGAATATCTGTATGGATGCCTGTATGGTGGACATCACAGATACGAATGCTCAAGTGGGGGATGAAATTGAAATCTTTGGTAAACATATTCCTGTCACCGAATTATCGGATAAATTGGAAACGATCCCTTATGAAGTGTTGACTTCCGTTTCACAGCGGGTGAAAAGAGTATATTTTAAGGAATAAAGTGAAGCAGAGTGGTCCTTCAATAAAGTCTTTAGAATTTATAAAGTCATTTGCTCTTTGAAGCAAGTTTATAGATTTTAAAGACTTTATGCATTTCTGAAACGATTTGTTTTCCTGATAGAATGTATTTTCACTTCCTCTTCATTGGAAATTTTTATGGGATGACTGAACATAAAACGGGCTCCCCCTACATAGTTTTGATCAATCCAAATCTTTCCTCCCAAAAACTCAATAGTTAATTTACAGATCGCTAAACCTAATCCTGTTCCTTGAGCATATTCATCTAATTTTTCAAAACGCTCAAATACTTTCTGCTGTTTTTCCAACGGAATGCCGGAGCCTGTATCGGTCACACTGAATATTAAAAAATCCTTCGTTTCATTTTCCTGAAAAGCCAGCGTAATCCTTCCCCGCTCTGTATATTTATTTGCATTCGACACTAAGTTAATCAATACTTGTTGCAAACGCTGTACGTCTGTCCTTAAAAGACAAGCCTCCATATCCGTTTCAAAAACATATTCAACATCTATTTTTTTAGAAAAGGAAGTAGTTGCCAGAATTTTATGACACAAGCCTATTACATCGCAATCTTCGTAAGTGAATTTTAATCGCCCTGTTTCCAAACGAGAAATATCCAGTATATCACCAATTAAACGCAATAATAAGTCTGAATTTGTCTGAATCACTTCTACAAATTCCTTTTGCTCTTCTTTTGAAAAATTTTCGGTGACTAAGACGTTAGAGAATCCGACAATGGCATTCAGTGGCGTACGAATTTCGTGGCTCATATTTGCCAAGAAAGCTGATTTCAGTCGATCGGATTCCTCTGCCTTTTCTTTTGCTGCCAATAATTCAATTTCCGATTCCTGCAATTTATCTTTTAAACGTTTGGTGCGCAGATAAGAGAAGGATGTC
>JAVXFZ010000113.1:0-6363 GCA_036657595.1 Odoribacter sp.
CATTCATCAAGAAAGGGTTATTTTGGCTTGAATCTGACGTAATCCATCCTTTTTGAGCAGCTTCCAATCCAAAATGTTCTTTTTGTCCACCAAACAAAAAGTTAAATCCCGGAGCCGATGTCCCCTTAAAACTCTGTTGTCCCAACCACCGTGCCTCAGGCAAAAAGCCCGGCAATGTTGTACCTTTATCTTCAGAGTATCCAATATTGATATTCTTTATCCCCATTAAAATTCCCATAAAGAAACGAAGTGTCGCATTACCAGCCCCCACATTAGATGTTTCCGTACCCGTCACAAACAATTTACTACCTTCCAAAGTCTGGGATGAGTTGATTCGTATTTTATTTCGTCCAATTGATTCATACCCCAATTTTACCGACTTCCCGTCTACTGAGGTTAGCGTAGCTTTTATATCTCCGGTCTTCAAACGATGTTTAATTATCAGAGGTTTCCCTTTCACCAATTGTTCTATTTGAGTTTCAAATTTCACTACTTTCCCTTTTTGAGGACGAGGCGGACGAGATAAATTACGCAAAAATGTTGATTTATTATACAACGTTGTCAACGACAAGTCGCCATTCAATTGTAAGGAATTGGCATTCCGAATCACATTACCAAAATTTGTTGAATCATCCGTCAGCGCAGCAGCCTGCCAATCATAACGAGTTGAATAAGCCGTTTGTAGCGAAGTCCAATCCAAAAAAGGTAATTTATTAATTGGCACAGTATATTGAATAGAAAAATCGTGATTATAATTCACCGGACGCCCACCGTCTAAAATATTATGCAACACAGTATCTTTCCATTGTTGATAACGTTCAGGGTCTCGTTGTTTGTCGACAATTCCCTCCGGCTCATCAATACGTGCCTGCGCGGTAGCGTGAAAATCAATCACTAAATTTTTAGTCAAATTAAATTTAAACGCATAATCTCGTGTCCAAGTAAAATCTTTATCATACGTAGGAGTGATCAATAAATTAGGATTATCCAAATTTTTCGACTCAATCTCCCGATAATTACGAGTAATATCAGAAGTCACCGAAAGCATTGAAGGCATATAATAAAAATTAAAATCTTTGATCAATTTCAAATATTTTGAATCCAAAGCCTTTGAATCCTTGAACGGTTCCACAATCTTTGGCATACCATTATAGATATAGCTGATCAATCCTCGGTAATTCTTTTCCAGATCGCGTTCAATATTAACATTTCGAGCAAACGATTTATTATAAGAATATGTCAATGTTAAATTAGACCAATCAAAAAAATGCGATTTACCATCTCGACTTTCAAATCCGACATTTGTAAAATTGAGACTCTTTCGCATCATATAATCCTCCGCATTGTGCTTAATAGAATCTCTTATATGCTTATTGGCAGCATTGTCCATTGCCACATCCAATGGAATATCCGTATCTGTCGGATCATACTCCGGCAAAGTCGATTGTCGAGAATAGGCATAATACATTGGTATTCGCAATCTCCATTTTTCCGGGAAAAATTTACCAAATTCTACACTCGTAGAAAAATCTAACGATCGGAAATCCTCCCGTTCAATCTCTCCGGCGTGTTGTTCGATACTTCCGAATCCCGGTGTCATCCGACTACCGGCAAAACTAATTGTAGCCACATCTGCCAACTTTGCCGTTACTCTGGCATTAGCAGCCCAACCTCCCTTATTATCGAAATCAGACAATCTTAATTCATTCACCCAAACTTCTGCCGAACGTTCGCCTTTAATCAATTCACCCTTTGGATTACGGATGCCTATCATAATATTTCTGATATCACCCAATGTAGGCTTTCCCTTTACTTTAACAGTATGTCCCATCTGCCCTGCTCCTGCCGTATGATCTAAATCACCCACCAACATCTCTGTCACTTTAAGATAATCCACCTCTTGCCCGGCTGCACGTGCATCACTATTCCGCTTTTGTTTTAAAGTCTGCAACCATCTCAAGGGCAATTCAATCCTGTTACCATCGGGCCAAACCGATATTCGCCCGGTATAATCCGAACCATAATAGCCCGGAGCTGTCAATTTCAAAGGAATTTCATATTCATAATAGTTATTCAGATTATCAGTCCCAAGTCGCAAAAACAAAGTTAATTCATCATCTCCCAAAGTTGATTCTTTCAATGCCTCAGCGTGCACATCCATTCTCAACGTTTTATAACGCAATAGATCCTTACCGAAAGTCTTATAAACAGCTCGAGAATCTCCTTCTTGCAAATCCTTGATCTGTAAAGACATTGCTTGTTCATTCAACTCTCGAAGTTGAGGATTTGTAGCATCCACCACGCGATCAATTCCAGGAGGCATCACATAATTGACAGGCGTACGCGATGAATTTTCTTCAAGGCTAACCACGGAAACATCAAATACTGTCTTATTTGAAGAAATCTGTTCTTCCAAATTTCCATCATATTTACGCCAATTATCACGAACTAAATCCAAGCTTGCCATTCGTAAAATGACACTATCTTGAAAACCTTTCATAATCATACGCATAAAACGAATGGATTTAAAATCACTGATCTTACCGTTAGAATTTGATATATATTTAGACAATGGTATTTTAATCTGATACCATTTCACCTCTTCAGTCACACCATTCGGTAATTCCACCTGTGCTGTGGTAACGTCACTGATATAATTTTCTCCCACTTTCATCTTCTCCGGTCGTAAATCCAAATGATATCTGAAAAAAGCCTCTGTTTCATTTAAGGTGTTATCTCCATTAATATCCTCCACATCAGGCAATGTAGTTGCAGCCGTCGGATAAGACTCAGGCGACATATCCGCAGTAGGAGAATTACCTTCTGTACCGTTAAATCGTTTATAACGAAGTAATACCGGGATTTCCATCGCATCATAATCCGAACCTCGGAAAAAATGATAATTATCTCCCGCCGGATCATTCCAAGCATCCTGAAACATTGTTGAATTTTCACCATACAAATTCCGCAGTGAATTCAGATATTTTGCATAAAAGACACGTTCTTCCTCATCGTTCATTCCATCCAACCCTACATCCTGAAAACGACGTGCCTGACTGTTGTTATCAAACCCATTTGTAATCGACTGCACACTCGGAACACGTCCCCAAATCGTCGTATCAATATGAATAGGTGTCGGGCTGGTCGGCAATCCATTTTCAAAAGATTTACGTCCATCCTTCAAAATATCTTCCGACATATTTCCCAAATCAAAATAAACATCTCCCCCCTTATGTTGCTGATTGTAAACAAACGGATCCATCAACCATATTTCAATATACTGCACATTGGCAGCTTCAAAATCACTTGTCGAAATGCTACGCATCATTCCTCCCCAATGTTTTTCCGGATCTTTCAATCGCCCGTTTCTGTCAACATCTGTACTAAAATTATATGGACCCTTCTCCGTCGGATAATAAGCCACAGACAATGCAGGAATAATATTTACATCCCCGACAGCCAAGTCTTTTTGAGGGAAAATTTCTGTCTGCCTGATTTCACGAACAAAATGATTAGAACGTTGTTCCTTATCCGAGCGAATATGCGAAGGAGTAGCCGTCGACATCCGATAAAAAATAGGATCAACGACATACCACGATAATTTAGCTCGATTATATCCATAAGTCAGACTATCGGAAGAACCCTCCGGAAACATATCATCCTGAGGCGTAGATGCCAACTTCCATTGTGTCACAGCCTTCATATCCAATGATATTTTACTACCTTCAAAATCATCCAAATAAGCATTATCGCCAGCTCCCTTAGCCGTACCCGGCTGGAATTTCGCAAATTCAGTATCTATCGTCAAATGCGATTTTGCCTTTGTATGTATAAAAGGCAGCTTATCAACCAATGTGGTCAGGAAACCCGATTCCGTATTATAAGTGGCATTAAATCCCCAAATCGTATTCGACAAAGGCTCTTCCCCCAAATTCACCTTATGCGTAAGCGGTTTTTCGCTCAAATGCATAATGGTTGCACCTATATTAAATTTATCATTAAACCGATAATCCAAATGTGTCCCCACCAAAGTCTTTGTCTGCATACCAAAACTCGAACGATTTTCACTCTTAATTGTAATAGGCGTACCGGCTTCCAATAATGACTGATTAATAATCGTCACTGAACCCATCGTATAATCCACAGTATAATCTATATTCTCTGTCAATTCTACCCCACCGGCAAGCACTTTTACAGATCCTTGTGGAATATCCCCACCTCCCAACGAAATTTCTGATGACGACGATGATTTATAGCTACCTTTCAAATAAAATTTATTCTTCTCAGCATTCTGTTCCGCCTCACTTTGTGTTTTATCATACAAATCCTGAAAGACATAATTATCCGCAGCCGCACTACTGATTTTCTTTTTCAAATAAGAACCAAAAGGCTCCAATACCGGAAAAACAATTCGCCCTTTATTAGAAAACACCGTCATTCCCTCCACATAATCAACACGACCGTCAGGAATGGCATCCAACTGCGAATTCAAGCGATCAAGATTCATCACTGCCAACAAAATCTTATTATTAATATCACCAACAGGCAGATAATTCACTTTCGTACCCGCTTTATCATTCTGATAAAGAATATCCAATACAAAATCGTCTGAACTTAAATTATAAGAACCGATGTTATAAACATTCTTCATCATCAAATCCCAAGTAGGCATCTGTGGGCTTTGTGTCGTACTTCTCAACATTTTCACAATCAATGTCGAAGGTGCCGGTGGAGCATTAAAAGTAAGTTCACCCACTGTATGCACTTCGCCACGCAAAGTATACTCATAAGCAACAGCCAACACTTCATCTGCATTCAAAGCAGAGTTCAACGAAATATATCCCAACTTATCATTCAACACATATTCCGAAGGATCAAGTAAGCGCGCATTTTCCAATTTCTCATAATCTTTACCGGAATTAAAAGTAGCATCAATCTTAGAAAGTACACCCGAAACACTATTGATATCCCGTATCGCCCCATATTTACCTTTCATATCCGCATACATCTGATTGCTCCTATTATCCGGATACACCTGTCCTGCCACAGGCGGAAATAAACGTGCATTGAACATCGGTCGTTTGGGATCTCCGATATTATTTTCCGCCAAACCTGTAAAAGCGACAATATTACGGGCTTGTTCAAAACGGGAATTTTTATTCGTCACCCACACTTCAATTTTAGTAATGACAACTCCACTATTGATCACCGGCAAATTCTGCAATGAGGCATCATAAGTGTCCCGGAAATAACGTGATAAGAAAAAATGCCTGTTTGCTTCATAATTATTCGCCGATACTTCAAACTCCTGCTTTTGTCCCCCTTTTTCCAACTGCACCATCTTAGCCTCCCCCTTCTGTTGTGAAAAGATTCCGGATACCGACAACTTACCGAACTGCAAATCCGTACGAAATCCCCAAAGATTTTGTCCACCGGAAATCAACGTTCCACTCAATGGCAATGAAACATTACCGGCTTCCACCTTCTTCACAATATCATCCTCTTTCCCCTCATAATTCAGCTTCAGAATATTCTCAAAATCAAAGGTTGCTTCCGTATTATAACTCCAATCTAAATTTATCAAATCGCCAATGTTCCCACCGATATTAAACTGAATCTTCTCATCAAAATCCAGCGTTGTCGTCTTCCGCATATCAATCGGCAAAGTAGGATTATCAATTTTATTTGTCTTCACCCCTAAAGTAAGCTCCACAGAGCCCTGTACATTGATCTTTATTTTATTCTTACCAAATATAGGACTTAACAATTTATCCAAAAATTGAATCTCCGAAACCAAACTCTTGAAATCATATTTACTGCCTTCCTGAATCTGTCGACGATTATATTCATAAATCGACATCTTAGAACGGGTATCTATTAACTCTTGTAACGTTTGCGAATAAGGACGTACATAATCATACCTACCGCCTATCAAGCTCTTCACGACATACCGCTTAGTAGATGGATCATAAACAATCGTATCTTTTATATTGGAAGGTTTCTTCAAAAACAAAGCCGAAGGAGGTACTTCCTTACGAATTTCATTATCCCGATCTTCTTTGATCGGAAATAAAAGGGTGTCAACAGTCCTCCCGGTATAACTACCGGAAAGCAACGTCTGTTCCGACTCAACAAAATTTTCACCGGAAACACAAACGATATGCGTTATTATATAAAATAATAACAAAAAATACCGCATACACCACTTCATTCATTGAAAATGGAAAATTGAAATATTTCAATTTTCCATTTATATCATTTACAATTTAACTTTTAAAAATAATCCAATAAGTCTATCAACTTATAATTGCTTTAATGCCTGTTTAATCAATTCTTCCACACTTGTAATTCCACCACCGGCAA
>JAVXFZ010000114.1:0-6193 GCA_036657595.1 Odoribacter sp.
GGCTGCTCCCTACGCCCGAACCACTCTGCAAGGATAAACAAAATCAATAAAAAGGTGAATCAATAAAAATGAGCCGATCGCATTAACAATCGGCTCATTTTTTATTCATCTGTTTTAAAGTTTAAAAATCACATCCAACGGATTTTGAAAAAACACTGTGACAAGAATGAAGTCCGTAGCTATGCCATAGCTGACTCTCTCTTCTTTTTCTCTGTCAATCATGTTTTCCATTAAACGCCCAACTCGACTTATAACTCCAACGTGAAGGACAACGCTCAATGACTGCACGCATTCGCCGAATTTGGTCCACAGTAACTGAATTCTTACGACTATATGCAGCCATAATATTAAACGTAGTAAAAAATTCATCACTAAAATAATCCTTCTTATAAATAGAGTAATTACCGGCAGGTTCATACACATAAGTGTCAGGACAATAATCAGAATCCCCGTCAACTATATTATCCACCCAATCCTGCTCTACATTGCTCCACTTTTTCCTATATTCCATACCAAGTAATCCCATAAATTCACCCATAACAGTAGACAATTCCAATGCATCATTCGAGTTCCATAAACTCGGATTAAAAAACTCACCATAATTCAATAATAATGCTACTTCTGTAAAATCTTTTACATCTGTATGATGAAATGAGGTCACTTTCTTCATACTAAATCCCGGAATCATATCTACTCCTTTCAAAATAACGGAAGGCGGCTTAACAATATACGACTCCGAACCACTGCTACTCCAACGATCAGAAAATTTCGCAATGAAAATATTCAGATAACGCTGCGAATCCCACATTTTTTTACCATTGATATAAGTCAAATATTGCGATTTATTCATATCAGACGATAAATTCAATACTTCTTTTCCTTTCTCTGCTAAAAGGCGTCCTTTAGGATCATACTCTGCCAGCTGAAACATAATCTTCGCATTTCCACCATTAGGATTATGAGAAACTTTCCCATTTAAAATATTATTCATCCGATCCAAAGTTTCCTGTAATTTTTCTACCGAAATAGTATAGGCAGGTCGATTAGAAGCAGGTGGAACTAACAAATGAAAAATAACCGGATATATGATCTCTGCATATTCATCCTCATTAGGCAAATCACGAATCGTAATCTCTAACGTATTACTTACAATATTGCCTCCTTTAGCATAAAATTTATGGATTTTGGGAGACTGTGATGTTGTCGAAAAGATATTTTTATCCACTTTACGACCACTTTCATCGTATACCGTAATATAATCGACAGGCAACTGGTCTGCTGGAATTTCATAAAATAGCGTATCTACTTCCATATAATAAGACACACTATCTGCCGTTTCATACTTTTTCATCATATCCGTAATCTTCATCCCCAAAGCCTTACAACGGAATTCCATCTGAGCCTTTCCATCTGGCAAAAGTGTTTTATGATCAGATGTCAACAAAATATATTTAATGTCTTCCGTATTCACTGGATTCGGATACACGGGCACATCATCCGGCGTACAG
Source organism: Odoribacter sp. (assembly GCA_036657595.1). Classification (GTDB taxonomy): domain Bacteria; phylum Bacteroidota; class Bacteroidia; order Bacteroidales; family Marinifilaceae; genus Odoribacter. The sequence continues at coordinate 1,509 of JAVXFZ010000114.1, forward strand.
GCATTCCACAGCCATAAAGTCGGTATCAAAATCAATATATTCTTTATTTTCATAATAATGTCATTTAAAATTATTAATTCCACCCCGGATTCTGCTCTATTTTATTATAAGTCAACTCCGATTCAATTGGAATAGGCAATGCATAGCGATAATCATCTCCTCGAAGTGTATACGTATTCACCTGCTGAGATTTCTCATTCACACCTTCTCGTGTAATCGTATACCCCATACGCTTCATATCCAACCAACGCATATCATACTCACAACAAAACTCCTTACGCCGTTCAAGCATCACCTCATCCAATACATTTCCTCCAGTTAAAGACGTAAAACCGGGTATACGTGATTTTTTAAAAGTTTCCAATAAAATCTTACCCTTATCTCTATTTAAACGGGCATTTGCCTCTGCACAAATTAAATACATATCAGCAACACGAAACAATACCACATAATCAGCAATCACCCAAGTTTTATAAGTATATTTATTATATTCTTTCTCTTCCGTGTCAAACCACGCTTCATAACGAATATCGCCCGCATCATACGAAGTTAATAAATCATCTGCAGGGTACTGCCCAGCACCTACATATCCCCAAAATGCGGAAGTGTTACTTCTCGGAGTAATATTCCATCCGAAAATTCTCAATGCAAAATTATTATCTTTATAAAAAACGCCACCATCCGCAGGGCTAAACATTTGCTTAATTTCAGCTGTACTCGTTTCCAAACGATACTTATCCACAATAAAAGAAGAATACTTTTCTGCATTTTCCCAATCTCCCGATTCTCCGGCAGCAGATTCAGCCTTAAACTGATACACTTGAGCCAGCAAAGCATAGAGCACATTCTTCGAATAAAAAACATTCCAAGCAGTTTCCTGTCCTTCATATCCCAAAGCTTCATTCAAATCACCTAAAATTTGTGAATAACAAGCCTTTTGCGTCAAACGCTTTGGTCCATCAATCACTTCTGGATCTAAATTCAAGGGAATGCCTAATTCATTATTTTTATAAGGAGCATAATACTGCAATAATTTAAAAATAAAATATGCCCGTATCGTCAACGCTTCTCCTTTCACTCGCTCAAACTCAGCCTGATCATACTCAGACAACTCACTTAGTGACTTCAACACTGAATTCAGATATCCAATATGCAAATACATCCTTTTCCACATTAATTCAGAAAACATCCATCCCTTCCAATCTACATTCTCATAATATTCTTTCTCATACTTTTTTCCGTAATGATTTCGGACAGCAAGGGACATTTTCACATCGTCGCTATAATGTGCAAAACAAGCCAATGCATCCCGATTAAAAGGCCACGTCATCGTCGTCCTATTAAAAGAAATTGGATAACTACTCGAAGCTGACATCGAGAATAAGTAGGACGACATCATTAGCTTCACATCCTCCATCGTTCCCACCACCGTTTTGTTCTTTGGCTTCAGGTTCAAATACGAATCACAGCTACTCATTAAAAGCAAACTACTTATTAAAAACGTTAAATATATTTTCATACCAATATGGATTAAATTCCTAAATTTAAACTAAATACAAATCGACGAGCACTCGGATAGCCGAAAGCTCCCATATTTTCCGGGTCCAATCCACGATAATGCGTAGAAGTAAAGAGATTCTGTACATTAAAATTAATTCTTGCACGTGTCAACAATAGTTTATCGCATAAATTCTGCGGCATATTATATCCCAAAGAAATATTATTACATTTTAAAAAACTACCATTCTCCACCTCCGAAGAAAAGAAATAATTCGTCCACGCATTTTTACCTGACACATAAGCCGGTACATCTGTCACATCACCCACTTTCCGCCAACGATAGAGTTCATCCGTTAACTGATTATAACGTCCAGCTCCAATAGGACCTCCCTGACTGGAGCGAAACGATTTAATTTTATGTCCTGCCATAAAAGAGAAATGGGCTGAAAGACTAAAACGATCTAATGTAAACTGTGTGCTAAATCCACCACTCACAGGGGGATAAGCCTCCCCCATAAACGATACTGCCTTATTCGTAAACTCTGTATCCATATCCACCACATAATTTCCATCCTCAGTAGAATGTCCCAAACGATAACCATTATCATTTACTGCATCAATATAAGCCAATGTATGCCCAGTAGCAGGATCAACCCCTGCAAACTTATACCCATACCATGCTTCGACTGGCTGTCCTTCAACAAAATAACTAGAATTTGTTTTATCATAGCTTTTAGATATCTGTGGCAAATCTGTCACATTCTTATAATAAGTTTTCATTACCGTATTCAGGTTTATAGCTATATTAAATGCAGTTGTCCATCGGAATTTCTTATAATCAATATTCACCGTATTCAGAGAAAACTCCCAACCCTCATTTCTTAAACTTGCCACATTAGCCTTCACTTGTTCGCGCCCTGAAGAAACTGCTAATTTCTTTCGATCTAACAAATCGCGCGTAATATTATTATAATAATTCACTGAAAAATTCACACGATTACGAAATAACGATCCATCTACACCTACACTCCGATCCTCCTTCCGTTGCCATTTAATTGAAGGATTTCCCGGCGTGATTGTCGATGGAATCCTATCATCTTGATAACGGTAAGACGAGCTTCTATAACTCAGAATTGTAAAAGGATAAGCATTATGGTCTATACTTCCAGTAAAGCCATAAGAACCACGCAACGACAATACGTCAATCCAAGAAATACTCTTAATAAACTCCTCATTGTGCAAATTATACTTAAAACTGGCATTCCATAAAGGGGTAAAACGGTTATCAGTACCAATAATATCCACACCATCTAACCGATAGCTTCCACTCACAACATAACGATCCATATAACTATATGATCCTGTAGCAAAAAAAGAAACACTCCGACTTTGTTCCTCACTTCTCGACATCAGACTTGACAAACCAAGCTTAGTTGCTGCAATACCGCTCAGATCAGGAAAACCAATCAATCCATAGTTCGGATCATATTCAGGTGAATAATAACTAAAAGAATTACTTTTATCTTCAGACATCTCCTGTCCAACAACGACACTAACAAAATGCCGCTCCTTAAAATTCTTAGCATACTCTAATTGATTCCTCCACGTATAACTCTGCGCGCTCACCGTCTTTTCATTGATAGAACCATTGTTCATATAATCCGGTATTTCTCTCTCCTGATATATCCTTGCCATCCACGCATTATATTTAGAAGAAAAAGTACCAGCTCCCAGCATCTTATTCAAATGTGAAGAAGTATTAGAAAAAGTGCCGTGCGTCGAAAACATCAATGCATCCCATATCTTATACTCCAATTTCAAATTTATCTGATTACTGATATACTTTGTCTTTTGAGTATTGTTATTCAAATCTTCAATTACATTAAAATCATACTTATATCCATCCTTCACAGCACTCAAATCCGGAAAATAAGAACGATCATAAGCATAACTACCATCCTCATTATAAGGTTTTTCATATGGATTGGCATAAGTTGCATACTCCAATGGATCTACCGAAGAAGCAGAACTACGATCATTACGCAAATTAGTATTTACATCAAAGTACACTCGTAATTTTCTATTAAAATCGTGTGTCAATTTCAACGAAATACCAAGCTTATCATACTTATTATTAGGCATAACTCCTTCTTGTCCCATATAATTTATTGATGCATAATACTGTGTCGTCTCTGTTCCTCCCGAAAGACTCACGACATAATTCTGACTCTGCGCTACCCTAAAAATCTCATCATACCAATTTGTATTTATTTTCCGCAATCTATTTATCTCAGCATTAGCTTCATCCCGTGTTATCATTCCGTGATCAGCATCCGACAATGCTTTAAATATCCGACTATCCAATTTTATATGCTGAAAATCATTGTATAATCCTGTTTCAAAAGCAATTTTTTCACTCGTATTCATCATCTGTAATTTACTCTTCGGAGCCTCATCCAATGAATAAGTAGCCTGCACATTAAAATAACTCTTTCCAATCTGTCCACGTTTTGTCGTAACAACAATAACACCATTAGCGGCCCGTGAACCATAAATTGCCGTTGCTGCTGCATCTTTCAATATAGTGATACTCTCAATATCATCCGGAGCTAAATTACCAATTCCACTAGTCAGTACTGTATTTTGCAAATTAGTAGCACCTAATCCAACATCAGGTAAATCTCCCTGCAAAGGCATCCCGTCAACAATCCAGATCGGATCCGTATTACCTGTCAGTGAATTAATACCTCTCACACGAATCTGTGCCTGAGCTCCCGGACGTCCCGTAATACTCATTGCTGTCACTCCAGCCAATTGTCCTTTCAATACATCTTCAATTGACACAAATCCCTTATTAGCAATATCCTGTGCCGTAACTACTTCCACGGCTCCTGTCATACGTGTTTTCTTGATTTTTTGATAACCAGTCACAACAACCTCATCTATTTCTGCAATATCTTCTTCCATTATCACTTTCAAAAATGCCTCACCATTATATTTCACCTCCTTATTCTTCATACCAATATAAGAAAATTGCAAAACAATCCCCTCTTGAGATGGAAGAAGCGTCAACGAAAATGCCCCGTTATGATCGCTTGATACCCCTATCGTCGTTCCCTTCAATATTACAGTCACACCCGGTATAGGCTCGCCCTTCTTATCCTTCACCACCCCTAAAATAATCG
>JAVXFZ010000115.1:0-6184 GCA_036657595.1 Odoribacter sp.
TATGGGTAGGTCTTGGTAGGTCGGTAGGTCTTGGTAGGTCGGGTAGGTTTTAGCTTTTTAGATATATTCTCCGGTTAAAATTTATAAAACCTACCAAAACCATCAAAAATAGCTTTAGTAGGTCGGGTAGGTCGGTATTATTTTCTATTTTTTCGGCATATATATTTGCTTATTTATTTTATATTCAGTACATTAGCTTTTTGTAAAACCTTACGGTAGGTCGGTAGGTCGGTAGTTTGCTAAAAAACAAGAAATGATTCACTAAAACAAAAAACAAGTCCTTTTAGCTTTTTATAAAAAACATCTTTTTTGCATTAAAATGAAAGAAATGGACATATATACGGTGAAGGTTGCTGTAAAACCATATATCAAGGCATACCTTGAAAATAATTTTGGTGTTCCGGCTGATATTCGTCAGGATCCTGAATTGAATGATTTACTTATACGGATGCTTCGTGAAGGTTCCACCCGGTTAGATAAGATCTTGTCGGCTAATATGCCTTCTACTGTTGAATTACGTATTTCAAAAGATACCTTCTTTCGTTATGGGTTTACTTTGACAAAAACGGAAACCCTTCAATTTAATTCTTTTCTTGAAAAGCGGATTAAATTTTTTGCTCGTACTTACATATCTTATCATCATAGCTTGGGCACTTCAGTTGCGAAGTGCATCCGTGATTTTCAAAATACATTTGGATTTCCGGAGGATATATGGAACTATGATTCCATCAAAAAAGATTTCGATCGTAACGGTTCATCCGTACATCGAAAGATGATAGGTAATTTTAAATCAGAATTAAGTAAAATATTTTTGGAAATGTTGTCGGAATTAGGGACACCGTTTAAGGTTGTCGGAATGGGGACAACTCTTAACACTGTCGGAAATGAATAACATCGGAGGTCTCTCTCGTATCTGTATTTGTCCTTTTTCCAATCTTTCAACGGATGGGACGATTCTTTCTACCAATGAATTAATCCCTCTTTTTTTTACTGATGATACCGGCAGCCGGAAGTGTTCCCGAAAAGAGGATAAGAATGGCATCTATTACGATATTTCCATTGAGTGCTTAATTGCTCGATCAGATACTGATTTAAAGTTAATTGATTCTTTTCCGTTAGAATTTGCCATTGTCACAACTGATAATAATTTGGTATCTCGTTTAGATGGCAGCTCTGAAGAACCGTTTCGTTTAGAAATGGAGAGTGATACCGGAGTTGAATTTAAAGATTTTAATTCTGTAAAATTGAAATTCTCGCGCAAACTGCGCTTCTTCTCTCCGGTAGTTATCCTATAACTGTCCTTTTTCTCCTTCTGTGAGTGCTGTAATATTGCAGAAAAGTAATATAATGGCTAAATCAGAATTCGATATTGATGGTTACATTGAAACCTATGGGTACAGTAACACTTATGTAAAATCTTTTCTCAGTGAAGCCGGAAATAATCCGGTTATTTGTCGTGTTTGCTCGTATGGTGGTGATTTTATGATGGCATTGAACATCAAAGATCAATTTGCTTTAAAAGGAAATGTAACGGTAGATATATCCGGTTATGCTGCCAGTGCTGCCACGCTTATTGGTCTTGGTGCTGCTACGACTCGTATCAGTAATACTTCTTTTTACCTAATTCATAAAGTAATGTGTTGGGTAAATTCTTGGGGGTATATGAATGAGGATCAACTGACCGAAGTTATTAATCATCTTGAAAAGATAAAAGATGAAAACGAGAAAATGACCTTGGTGGCTGCCAAAGCTTATTCTGAAAAGTCCGGTAAATCTGTTGTTGATATTTTAAATCTTATGAAAGAGGAAAAATGGTTAACTGCCGATGAAGCGAAAGAGTGGGGTTTTGTTGACGAAGTTTACAATACGACGGGTAAATTAAATATTGCCCGTATTTCCGAAAAATTAAATCGACTTGGATTACCTGTTCTTCCCGGTTCTTCTTCTACGGTGATGACTGATTCCAACGAAACAGATACTATAGTTGCTAAAATTCTTTCCGGTCTAAATTGTATTCTTCCATCTAAGAGTACTTCTGATCAGCTTCCGCTTGAAAATATTAATCCTGATGATCAATCAATTAAAAAACCTCAAAATAAAATAGAAATGAAAACATTTACTCAAGTAAATACCATCCTGAGTGTTTCCTCTTTAGAGAGTGCTGACGGGAAAGGTGTTTATCTCAACGAAACGCAGCTTCAGCAATTAGAGGATGCGATTGTCGCTAACCACACCAACATCGCCAACCTTCAGCAGCACGAAACAGCGTACAATGATGCTGTTACTCGATTAGATGCTCTTCATCCCGACATTGCTAAGGCTGACGGCTTGGAAGCAAAGGTTAACAAGCTTCAGGAGAAATTATCCGCTAAACCGGCTGTCGCACCTTCTGAAACAAATGTAGACAAATCGGAGCGCAAAACGGATGGTGCGAATTGGGATGTTCTGAATGCGCTTCCTCACATGCAAGAAGACTTTTAATTTAAAAAACAAATAAAAAATGGCATCAGTATCAATTAGCGAGCTTGTCAAAGCGTTCGGTGCTTACTACATCGACAGTGGGCAAAATATGAAAAACATCCTTCGGATGTTGACTCAAGGGTCAGTGACTCCTTCTTATATGTCACAGGTTAAAACGAATGATTCCGTATTTCGGATGGCTACTTACGCTCTTGGAGAGATCGTTCAGCCTTTCACGAAAGACTGGAATCCTTCTGATCCGGGAAAATTCATTCCGAACGAAATTCAGAAGCGGAAAATTAAAATTGACCTTGATGTATACCCGGACGACATCGACGATAGTTGGGCAGGATTCCTTGCCAGTAGTAATTTGGCTAAAAAAGATTGGCCATTGATCAAATTTTTGATCGAGAACTACATTATTCCTCGTATTCAGCAGGACATGGAAACGCAGGTTTACTACAATGGAGTTTATAAGGCTCCTGTTTCCGGGCAGCCAAAGGTTGCTAAGGATGTAATGGACGGCATTGAAAAATGCTTGCAGACGGGAGTAAATAAAGGTACCGTCAATATACTTACCGGTATCGGTGTATTATCTAAAGCGACGGTATTGGATCAGGTGGAGGCTGCTATTGATCAGATTTCAGACATCTATCAGGGTACTGAGATGATTGTATGCATGGCTCCTGTATTTGCCCGTGCTTATCTTCGTGATAAACGTTCTCAGGGTGTTTATCAACTATCTTCTGACAAAAACCTAAACTTAGGAATAGATTTCTCTCCCAATCGTGTTGTTCCCTTACCATCTATGGGAGCTTCTACGGATATGTTCATTACTCCGAAGGCTAACTTGCTTCATGTGACGGATAAAACGATGAACAAAGAAACCTTTAAGATTGAGGAAAGCAAGCGTTGTGTATCCATTCTGACGGATTGGCACGAGGGTGTAGGCTTCGGTATTGACGAAGTGGTTTGGACCAACAAGGTTAAAACTACCGTTTAACAAAAATGTTTAATTACCTGCCCGTGAAGGGCAGGTATAATAAAAAAATAAAATGGCAATAGATTTTACGGACATTGATAAAAACCTTCCGAATGGGGAAAATATGGGAGGCTTACCTCAGAAGGTATATTTTTGCGCGCACAGTGATGTATTAACATTTCCAAAGTCTCCTAGTGCTGCGGATGCTGCTATGTCTCTTGAAAAAATGGGTGAGCTTGCCGGTGATCTTATTTTGAAAACGGGTAAAAAACTCTTTAGTTTCTACATTACCGACGATCAAGGCAAACTTGATTTTGAGGGTGTAGGTGAAAAGGATGGAAAAAGTTTTGTTGAAAAACTTAGGATTTATAATCCCGGTTTGCAAAGCAAACTATTGGGATTCATCAACCTTTCAAAAAATGAAAGTATGGTATTCCTTGTTCCCGATAACAATGGGAATCATTTCTTGATGGGTGATCCTTTGCGTGCTGCTATTCTTGATAGTATTGACGGGATGACGACCGGTCAAAAAACCGATGAGCTTTCGGGTGCCGGTTTGGTCTTCACCTACAAGACGGCTAATATTTTCCGTTATGTAGGAAAAATTCCTTCTTCTGTTCCAACTCCCCCTCCTTCGGGTGTTTAAATAGATCCCCGGAAATCCGGGGATTATAATTTTCAAAAAAATGGGCTATATGAACAATGCACAGATAGAAATATCTAATTGGTTAAATTCCGAGCGTACTTATGAAGATGGTGTTATTCTTTATGAAAAATACGGTAAGAATCAAACATTAAAGCGTTTGTTTCCTCGCCGTGAGATCGTTTATGCTCAGAAATTAGCATACGAATTGGGTAAATTGATAGGGATCGGTTTTGTAGAATTCAATTCCGGAGAGGTTGTTGTTTCGGATAGTGAATCGGCTCCCGTAATTCCTGATCCGAAGCGAGGCATTTTCTATCCTCCTGTGATTGATAGAATCAAGGCAGAGATGTCAACCTTATACAATGAGCGTTCTTTATTAAAAACGCAGCAGAACAACATACCGGATGAAAATATCGCTGAAAATGTGGCTAAGCGGAAGGAATTGATTCAATTGATAGCAGCCATATCCGGTCGTTTAGATATTTTATTTCAGGCGAAAAAATCTTTTTTGGAAGCCGATATTCTTCCGGATGAAAAAGAACTATTTGCTCCGCTGGAAGGTAATGATATTCCTTCTTCCACGCCGGAAGAATTGGAAAAACGAAGAAAGAATCTACGTTCCTACCTATCCAAAGCGCGGAACTTCCTTGATTTTCAATCAGAGAAAAAGCCAAAAGATGGGAAGCTTAATCCCTTGCCTGATTGCCCCAAGCGGGAACAATTAGGTAAGCAGATAGCAGCGTGGGAGAATGAGATTGCAGAAATTGAAAAAAAAGAAAAAGATGTTGATCAGCTTAGATCAGATCCGGGAACCGGGCAAGACGAACTTTGATAATAAAAAAGATGAGCCGGAAGCCGTAGTGCCTCCGGTTCTCTGTTTATCATCGCCTGTGTATCGGAATATTGCAAATCCGCAAGGCACCTTGCAAAATCAGATCGGCACACTGGAGCATAATGTCTGTATTAATTTTTGGAGCTTTGGTAGCTACTCATTGCATGAGTTACTTTTTTATCTTTTAAAACAGACCGGTCCGGCGCATATTAATATGTGTACGTGGTCAATCAGTCAGGATGCGATCGAGCGAATTATTTTCCGGCATAACAGGGGTGATATTCTTTCGATCCGTTTTTTGTTAGATCCACGTGTAAAGGTTTGTAAGGCGAAACCCTTACAAATGATCGCTGCCAACTTCCCCTATGGTATCACTCGGATTCACGCGAAGGTAGTTACCTTAGAAAATAAAGAATGGAAATTATCAATTGTCACGAGCCAGAACGCAACGAACAATCCGAAATTAGAACGTGGTGTTATTTTGGTTTCGGACCTTGTTTGTGATTTTGATCAAAAAATCTTTGAAGATGAATTTAACAGATGTAGAGTTGAAAACAGTGGAGGCGTTGGCGGAATTGTTTTACAATCCGATGCAAATAGCCTTGATTCTTGAACTTGACGAGGACGACTTTAATAGCGCGATTTGCGCAAAAAGCGGAAGTATCTATGAACATTATATCCGCGGCTATTACAAGGGTGATTTAACTCTTCGGAAGAGTATTTCTGAGTCTGCACAACAGGGTAGTTCCCCGGCTCAAACGATGTTATTAGAGATTCAAAAACAGTGTAAAATATCGCAATGAGAAAAGCGTTAGAGGATCAGGACTACGAGCATATAAAATCTTGTTTATTAGAGGGTAATGAATCTTCTTTACCGGAGGATCAGCGTGAAGCCCTCCACCGTTGGGTATCTGCTTCGAAGTTATTAGAGAAAAATCCGGTACTTAAAAATTCCGTATTGATTCTTCAAGCTAAATATCCCGGACTAAGTCGCACACAGGCGTACGATGATTGTCGGAACGCGATTCGGCTATTCAACAGCAGGAAGGATTTTGATTTTGACTTGTGGCGCAATTGGCTTTTAAATGATATTGTTGATCTTTGTTTAAAATCAAAAGAAACAGGTAATTTAAAAGCGTGGGCTGCTGCACAGGCGAATTTAATCAAGGCGTTAGGTGATGCGCCTTCCGCTGACATCGATCCTCGTTTAATTGAAAAGCATCAGATCCTCGTTCCGATACAAATTAACAACAGCACCTACAAC
>JAVXFZ010000116.1:0-6053 GCA_036657595.1 Odoribacter sp.
ATGTGTGTTAAAAATGCAAGAATTGAGGAAATCGAGGTGATTGTGTGATTTTTTTGTTTAGTTTTGCCTTGAAATTTAGTAACCTTTTGCAAAAAATGGTTATTTTTACCGCAAAATGCAAAAAAAGGATGCGAGTGATCACGAGAACTGGAATATTGACGATTGCTTTAATAGCAATTAGCCCGATAGTTAAGGCTCAACAGGATCCTCAGTTCAGCCAGAATATGTATAATCATATAACGGTGAATCCGGCATTTGCAGGAGAACAAAATCGTTGGATGATTTCCGGGATTTACAGGAACCAGTGGCAATCAATGGACGGTGCGCCGGAAACATACGCTTTTAATGTGGATGGACCTTTGAGAATAAAAGGAACAGATGGTGGCATTGGATTTAATATGATGAGTGATAAATTGGGGATGCAGACTTTTCTGCATTTGATGTTGGATTATTCATATAAACGGACGATACGTCCCGGTGTTTTGAGTGTGGGGATGAAATTTGGAATTGTAAATGAGAAGATAGAGGGGGAATATCATATTCCGGATGGAAATCCGGCAGATGATCCAGCCTTGAATAAGGAAAGTGTTTCAAAAATACTCTTTGATATGGGTTTAGGAGCATTTCTGACAGGTGATCGGTTTTATGCCGGCATTGCTTTATCGCATTTAACAAAACCAACGTTTACCTTGGGTGAAACCGGAGAGCTTTTTTTGGCACCACATCTGTATATGACAGGTGGATATACATTGCCAATAGCAGCACGCTGGGATTTACAGCCCTCGGCTTTTGTGAAGACTGATTTTGTCAGTACTCAATATAGTATCAATATGAATGCTGTATTTAATAAGATGTACTGGGGGGGTGTTTCATATCGGTATGAAGAAGCACTTATTTTTATGGGGGGATTGGAGCTGAAAAATGGTATTATGGTGGGGTATAGTTATGATTGGAATGTTTCGGATGTGGGAAAATATACTGGCGGATCGCACGAAGTGACATTGTCATATAGTTTCGGATTGAAACTGGGGAAACGTCAGAAGATATATAAAAGTGTAAGATTTTTGTAAAACAAATATGTTATGAACATAAAGTGGTTGTCATTCATCTCTATTGCTTCGTTAATTTATTCTTGTTCACCTTATGGAGGTGGAGGGGAGTTGACAGGTACTCGGAAAGTGAGAAAGTGGTTTGAACCTCAACCTTATGGGATGGTTTTGATACCTACGGGGAGTTTGAATATTGGAAATAATGATGAGGATATAACGTGGGCGATGTCGTCGTCTTCCAAAACAGTGTCTTTGCAGGCTTTTTGGATGGATGAAACAGAGATAACGAATGATGAATATCGTCAATTTGTTGCTTGGATTGTCGATTCTATCAAGCGGCAACGTTTGGTGGATGCCGGATTTGAAGAGTTTTTGATGCAGGGGCGTAAAGGGGAGGTCTTAGAACCGCCTCGTTTGAATTATCACGTTCGTATTGATATGCGAAAAGAAGATTACAAGGAAGCCTTGGAAGGGATGTTGTATCAGGGGGATGACCGAATTGCTCTTAATGATATAGACGTAAGAAAATTGGAATATTCTTATTCGTGGTATGATTTTATTCAGGCAGCTAAAAATGATCGATTCTATGATCCTGAATCGGGTTCTTACAAAGGTGGCTTTGTGGTTAATGCGGATGGAGAAAAAGAGGCGATCAAGGGACGTTCTTCTTTTATTATGAGAAAGAAGGTGAAAATTTACCCGGATACGCTTTGTTGGTTGAAAGACCTTACTTATAGTTATAATGAACCTTTTGTAAGAGAATATTTTTCACACGTGGGGTATGATAATTACCCGGTGGTTGGTGTTAACTGGAATCAAGCCCGTGCTTTTTGTAATTGGAGAACTCAATATTTTAATAGTAGTAATCCTACGCGAGTACAGGAATGGCGGTTGCCGAGTGAAACAGAATGGGAATATGCGGCACGTGGCGGTTTGAATGGTGCGAAATATCCGTGGGGTGGACCTTATACACGTAATCAAAAAGGTTGTTTCCTTGCTAACTTTAAACCGTTGAGAGGAAATTATATCAGCGATGGCGGATTTACGACGGTGCCGGTGGGAACTTATGAACCGAACGGATTTGGACTTTATGATATGGGAGGTAATGTCGCCGAGTGGACGGGAGATTCTTATGACGAATCAGCTTATCAGGTGGTACACGATTTGAGCCCTTATTATCAGTTTACCGCTAAAAAGACGGATAATAAGATATTAAAACGTAAAGTGATACGTGGAGGGTCGTGGAAGGATATTGCTTATTATATGCAATGTGGTGTTCGGACTTATGAATATCAGGATTCAACCAGAAGTTTTATTGGTTTCCGAACAGTGAGATCCAGGATTGAATATTAAGCAAAAGATGATATTGTTGCAGAAAGAGAAAATGAAATAAAGCAAAAGATAATTAAGAAATAATAAGATTATGAAACTATTTCAGACGAAGGCGTATAGCGTAGTTATTGGATATGTATATGGCTGGGGCGCAACAGCCGTGATTATAGGTGCTTTGTTTAAAATTATGCATTTCCCCGGTGCCGGAATTGTGTTAACTATCGGAATGGTAGTGGAAGCATTTATATTTTTCGTATCGGCTTTTGAACCGACAATGGAACATTATGATTGGGCACGGGTTTTCCCTGCGTTAGGGAAACGGGGAGCTGAGTGGGATGATAACAGCAATTCTCTTCAGGCAAATCCTGATGCGATGCCGGACAAGGTGGCTTCTGCTTCTGTTCCTGCCTCTTCTCAGGTATCAGGCGTGACTGGCAATGTCGATTTGGGACTTGAAACAGAAGATTTGAATCGTTTGAAAGCCGGTATTAATAAAATCGCTGAAACGGCAGATAATTTCGCCGGAATTATAGGAAATGCTCCTGATGTAGCTCATAAAATGGCAAAAGCAACTGCTTCGTTTGAGGAGCTGGGCGAACGTACGCAAGAGATGAGTCAGGTGTTGCAAAATTCAGTAAAAGGGATCTCTTCCGGTTGTGAAGAGATCAATCGAGTATTGATTGAGTCGGCACAATCGTTGACTTCTCAGATGAAGGAAAATTGTGAAAAACTATCTGCCGGAATGGGAGAATCAGCTTCTAATTTCAATTCATTGAGTAAATTAATGGATGAACAGATGCAGCAAGTGAATACTCAAGCTACTGATTATACACGTCAGATAGCGGGTATAAATAAAAATATCAGTGCTTTGAATGCTTTATATGAATTGCAGATACACGAAACAAAGGATTGTCTTGATTCTTTCCGTGGAATGCAGGGAGATATGGGAGAAATGTTGGAACACGTTTCTTTGAGCCTTGACAGTGCTAAATTATTTAAACAGGAATCTCAGCAATTAGCTAATAATGTAGCTTCTTTGAATTCTGTGTATGGTAATATGTTGAGTGTCGTAAATAATAACTGATAAGAAAAATTTCGATGGGAGCAAAAAATTGTCCTGAAACACCGAGGCAAAAGATGATCGGTATGATGTATTTGGTGTTGACAGCTATGTTGGCATTGAATGTATCTGCTGATGTGTTGGATGCTTTTACAAAAGTGCAACAGGGTTTAACATCAACAATAGCCAACTTTACGAAGAAAAATGCAGAATTGTATAATGAGATAGAGATGGCATATAATCTCAACCAGACGAAAGTGGCAGGGGTTAGAGGAAAGACTACAGAAATCCGTCAAGAGACCAATAAATTGATTGAATATATTGAGGAATTGAAGTTGAAGATGGTGATGAAGGCTGACGGAGAAAGCGAAGCGGATGTGCTAAATATTAAAGCGAAGGATAATCTTGATGTGGGCGGTCAGGTGATGTTGTTGGAAGGGAATGGCAAGAAGTTGAAAAAAATGATTGTCGGCTATCGGGAGATGTTGTTGGGATTTGTTGCTCCTAAAGATTCTGTGGTGCGGCGTTCTTTGTTGACACGCTTGGTGACGGATGATCCTAAACCGATTGATGGTGAGTTTAAATCTTGGGAGTCTTCTAAATTTGAAGCGATCCCTTTGATTGGGGTTGTTACTTTACTGACAATGTATCAGGCGGATATTCTCAACGTCGAATCAGATATGGTGCATTATTTATTTGCTTCTATGGATGCCGAGTCTTTTAAATTTAATAGATTGGAGGCATTGGTGATCCCTGAATCTCGTTATGTGTTGAAGGGAGAGGCTTTTAAAGCGAGAATAATGTTGGCAGCTATTGATACAACACAAAGACCGGATATTGTAGCAAATGGTCGGAAGGTTACCTATCAGGGGGATGTAGCGACTTATTCGGAAGTGGCAACTACAACTGGTTTTAGAAAAGTGAAGGGTGTGATTAATTATATTTCTCCTTCCGGTTCGACTTTACCGAGGGAGTTTGAGTTAGAATATGAGGTAGCGGATCCCGCTGTGGTTATTTCACCGACAAAGATGAATGTGTTTTATGTTGGGGTAGATAATCCGGTAGCATTGGCTGCACCAGGCATTTCGCCCGATGCGATTGAGGCTCAGATTACGAATGGAACCATTCGTAAATTGGATGACGGCTCTTATATTGTTCGTCCGACACTTGCCGGTAAGAATTGTTCTATTGCTGTTTTTGTCAATGCTCAGGGACAAAAACGTGAATTACAATCGCAAATATTCCGAGTGAAAGATGTACCGGATCCAGTCGCTAAAGTAAATGGATTGAGAGGAGGTACGATTAAAAAGAATATTTTGATTGCTGCCGGACAAGTCGATGTGGAGATGGAAAATTTTGATTTTGATATGAAGTTTAAGGTTGAAAACTTTAGTGTTTATACCGTAATTGATGGATATGTGCAGGAAGAAACAAAGTCTAATAGAGGACAATTTAGTGAGGCTCAATTGAAGATGATCAATAAATTGAAACGTAATCAGGCGTTGACGATAGAGAATATTGTGGTGAAAGGTCCTGATGGATCCACTCGAAAACTACCTTCTATATCTTTCAGGATAGATTGATGAAGGTGGAGTATTGTAGAAATGATAAATAAGTCAATGAACTTAATATGTAGATTATGTGTAATAAAGTGATAGTCGTTTTTTTGACTCTTTTGCTGGCGGGATCTTATGCAGAGGCTCAAAACTCAAAAACTTTTTTTGAGAGCATCATAAAGAACGAGGATAATCTTGAAAAGACTCCGCTTGCACTTCCTTATGTGGAGCCTTCTGAGGTGATTTGGTGTAAAACGGTTTGGAGGGAATTAGTGCTTCGTGAAAAGATGAATTTGCCGCTTTATTATCCGACAACCCCATTGGACGGTCGGATGTCTTTGATAGATGTCTTGATGCAAGGAATAGAAAAATCATTTAAAACGGCTTACGAAGATGATGAGTTGACAACTCCTCTTACTTTAGCAGAGATTAAAGAAAAGTTCGGTGCTTCTACTGATACTTTGACGAAACGGAATAGTGAAACAGGGGAGATGGAAACGCTGACTGTGAACAATGATATCCATACGGATGATGTGAAGCGCATTCAGGTGAAAGAATTGTGGTATTTTAGTAAGCGTACATCCAGATTAGAAGTACGGATTATTGCTTTATGTCCGATTCGGGAATATACAAAGGAGGATGCAGATGGCGTTTTGAAAAGAGAGTTGTTTTGGGTGGATTATGGTGAATTTCGTGACTTATTCTCTAAACAAGGGGTTTATAATTTTAAAAATGATGCCTTACGCTTGAGTTTGGATGATATTTTTTTGAAGAGATATTTTAGTTCCCGTATTATCAGAGAAACGAATCCTTATAATAATCGTTCTATACAAAGTTATTCAACAGGTATGGATGCAGTGCTTAGATCGGATGAAATTAAAAATGAGATATTTGAATATGAGCAGGATCTTTGGGAATATTGAATTTTAGTTGAAAATGATCAACTGAAAAGAATCTGCTAAAAGAAAAAAATAAAAGTCGCTTAATGCGACTTTTATTTTTTATGGCGGAAAGCTTTTTCAAAGCGTTTGATTTTATCTTCGTCTTTGCGGTGAC
>JAVXFZ010000117.1:0-6032 GCA_036657595.1 Odoribacter sp.
GTAATGTAATTTTCTATTTTACTGGATAAGGCATTGATTCCGCTAGCAAAATTTAGATTGTGTTTACCCATTGTCCGTTGGAAATTCACATATACGCTTCCGTCCCATTTTGTCCTGTCGCCTTTAGTCAGAAAAAGGTCGCCTAATAAATGACCATCTTCTTTATTGCCGCCTTTTACAGAAACTTGAGCTGATAACGGATCAATAAAACGTTCTTGTTTAGAAATGTTTTTTGTGACACTAAATTGGCCTCTAATGGAAAGAGAGCTAGTGACATTCCAAATCAATTTGAAGTTATTGATAAATTCATCTGTACTGTTGATATTAAAATTATCCAACAAAGCTTCATATAAAGGATTATTTTGGTCTGCTCCATTATATATATTGGAATATTTTAATCTCTTTTCCAAGTTTCCGTCCATATCATAAGGACGGTCATAGGGCATTAGTTTTGAATAGTCACTGAATTCTCCGTAAGGTGATTCTTTTCCTTTAATAAAAGTATAGGTTACATTATTAGTGATCTGCAATGACTTCAATCGGTAGTCAATATAAAATCCGGCAGCGGTTCTATCTCGAGAAGAACCTTTCATAACACCCGGTTGTTTGTGGAAGGTTCCAGATAAACCATATCGTAGATCTTTATTTCCTCCTTCAATAAAAAGACTGTGTTGTTGTTCGAAACTATTTTGTAGGGGAATAGATAACCAATCGGTATTTACACCTTCGCGTATCAATTGTAGGCGTTCATTGTAGGCTCTCATAGCACTGTATAGGCTGCCAGCATATTTTTCTGGTTCGTATAAACCTGATAAACGTTCGATTTCCAGTTTCTCTTCCGCATCAGCAAGATTAAAATCTGATAAGTCAGGAAGAGTCAGGCTACCCGTAAAAGAGTAAGAAACCATTAAACGTCCCGGTTTCGGGGCTACCGTGGTGATGACAACGACACCGTTGGCGGCACGTGAACCGTACATTGCTGTTGCTGCTGCATCTTTTAGAATGGTGATATTGGCGATTCGATTAGGATCAGTGTCATATACTTTCTCTACGCTAACTTCGAAACCGTCCATAATAAATGTGGGAAGATTCGGATTATTTTCTAAAGAAGATTTTGTCAAGTCCTTTTTGTCTAAAGTTTCTGCTGCTAAAGCTTCTTTATCTAATTCCCGAACACCGATACCTGACCTTCCTCGTATATATACTTCAGGCACAGAGTTAGGATCCGAGCCCCAAGTATTGTTTTTTTGAATACGGAAAGAAGGATCAAAGCTCTGCAAAGCCGTCAATATATTGGTCTTAGAAACTTTTAGTAATTGTTCTTGAGTGACAGTGACAGATGCTCCGGTAAAACTATTTTTGTTCATATTCGACATAATACCGGTGACGACAACCTCTTCAATTTGTTTCACATCATCCATTAACATCACCATAATTTCCTTTTTGAAATTCTGTTTTCGGATCAGCATACTTTTTTGTTTTTTACCAACAAAAGAAAAAACCAAATAGACAGAATCTGCCATAGGTGCATCCAGACGGAAGTTTCCGTGAATATCTGAACTGACTCCCCAATTCGTATTTTTTATACGGACAGTGACGCCTGGCAATGGATCTTGATTCTCGTCAACAATTTTTCCTTTTAATTCCACTCTTTCTACATTATATTGTTCTTTCTGAGGGGTGATGATCACTACATCGTTCTGGATTGTATATGAGAGATGAGTGCCTTTCAGTAGCTCTTTCATCAGTTCAGACAGACCGGCATTTTCTAAGTTTATACTTCGTTTTCCGTACTGTTGTACTTCTTCCATTTGATAAAGGAAACGGTAATTGATTTTTTGGCTGACGTGGTGAATTATTTCATCAATGGTCGCATTTTTTAGGTTTACGTTTACTTTTACAATCTGCGAATTAGCATTGGCAGAATGAAAGAATAGGAATATGAAACAGAAAAGAATGCTGTTTCGGATCGTTCGCATTTTTAATAGTTGTATTTCCATATTTTAGTGTTTATTAGTAAGTCAATTTTTTTAAATGTTGATCTCTAAACAAGTATGAATTTTCTACTTGTTATAACTATTTTTAATAATTATTTTAATTTATTTCTTTCGAATGTTTACTTGATTTCCGGTGACATCAAAATGTACAGATGTTGCTTTTTCGAGCATTGTGAGGATTTCAGAGAAATTTTCATATCGCAATATTTCTCCTGAAAAATGATAATCTTTAGACTTCTCATCGTGCCATACAACCTGAAGGTCATACCATCGACTCAAGCGATTCATCAATTCTTTGAGAGGGATATTTTCTAGGATAATCCGTCCTTCTGTCCAGGCTGAATAAATAGATGCATCTACTCTGCGGCATTCCATCTTGCCTGTTTCTTTGAAAAATATAGATTGTTGATTTGGTTGTAATTTTAGTATTCCTTGTTGATCTGAAATCTGAACGCTTCCTTGATTTAAAGTAGTGGCAATGGTGTTCTCATCGGGATAAGCAGTGATATTAAATTCAGTACCGAGTACTTCTACATTTAGACGATTGCCCACTCGGATGATGAAGGGATGTATGGAATCTTTGCTGACAATGAAGTAAGCTTCTCCTTCAAGTTCCACTTCCCGTTTTCCTTTGCCAAAATGAACAGGAAAAGTTAATTTGGAATCAGCATTTAGATATATTTTTGTCTGGTCAGAGAGAACTACTTCATATTCTCCACCGCGTGGTACGATAATAGTATTCTGTTCTTCACTTTCTGTTGAGGTCTCTAAAACGTTCGCATAACTTAGTTGTTTCCCGTTGTTGACAACCGTAAAACAACTGTCCACCGATATACGTAGCGTAGTGTCTTGTAGTCTATATTGACATCCGTTGCCTGCAATCAGCATTGCTTTAAAACTTCCAGGCGATGGCATTTCCATTCGGGTTAATGAAATGACCGTATCTTTGTTATATTCTTTATTCCAAATCCAGCCTACGCTTACCATCACTGCAATTGAAGCGGCTATTCCAATTCGTTTGAAAAGTGTAATTCGTTTTTGTCTCTGTCCGTTTCCAAGATTAGAGGTTTGAGTACATTCCCATTTTTCGTCTATATTTAGATTTTCGATATACTCGTTCCGTTCTTTCCGGTACTCTGTCCGGAGCATCTGTTCGTAAAATACACGGTTTTTACTATCGGCAGTAATCCATTGTTGAAGCTCTTTTTCTTCCGATTCTGTCAGAACCCCAATCATTTTACCAGCGATCAAGGTAATAATTCGTTTTTCCGGTATTTGCTTCATAGATAATTTATTTTGTTTTCATATAAAGAACGAATGAATGAATCGAAAAGATGAATGGAAAACAATCTTTTTTAGAAATTTTTAAGAAAGAATAAAAATAAGAGATAATATTTTTCTTGTAATAGATTCCGCATCGTATGTAAAGCATTATACTTTAATGTTTTTACACTATTTACAGAGATATTCAAGATTTCTGCTATCTCTTTGTTTTGTTTACCTTCAAGTGTCATTTTCATAATTCGAGCACTTTGGGTAGCTAAGGAAGCAATAGCTTCATCTACAATTCGGTAAATTTCTTCTTCGACGACCAAATCTTGGAAAATCTCTTCTTGATGAATGGCTTCTGTTTGGGTATAATCAACCATTTTCTTTTGAGTTCTCAGCTGATCCAAACATCGATTTTTCACTAATACATATAAAAAGACCTGAAGATTGGGGATTTCTTTATATTCCAACTTTTTCTCCCACAGTCGGATGAAAATATCTTGGACAATATCTTCTGCAGCATGGGTGTCTGAGATAAAACGACGGGCAACAATACACATAGAAGCAAAATACTTTTTAAAAAGTAGATTGAATATTTCCATATTTCCTTTTCGTATTTCATCAAAAGAAATTTCTTTTTGCATAATTACCTCCATTAAAACAACGTTATACTTTTAGCTGTATATTTCTGAAACAACTAAAAAGTATAACGTTGGAGGATATACTTTTATTTAGTACGTTTCAATGGAAATTCCAGCACTGGTTCTTTCCCTTTTTTCAATTCTAAACGATTTATTTCTACGTCTCCCATTAAGATAGAGGAAGGATAAATAACAGAGGACAATACTTGTTGATCGGTGACATGATTGGAAACATTCTCCTTTGCTGAAACTGCTAGCAGATTTTTCAATTTTGCCATATTCAGAGGTGAAAATTCACCCGTACGTACCATTGTTTCTGATCCGTCTTTTACATCCACCCTGTAAATCAACGATGCTTGACCTGCAAATTTCCGGACAATGTATGTATAATCTAACCTTTCTTCTTTGGCGGCCTTGAGTAAGGCTTTTTTCATTTTTTCGGCCTTTAAAGCGTTTTTCACCGAGATATGGAGTGTCCCTGGTGCCGTTGTAAATGAAATTTTACCAGCAGAGAGAACATATCTAGAACTGCCTGTCGATTGTGAAATTCGCTTTGTCGGGTAACGTCCGTTGAGCAAATTCTTCAGAATCCCATCTTCTATCAAGGTTATTTCTTTTTCCGGAATAACACCTTCCGCATCAATATCGTAAGCACCCAACAAAGGTACATTATTATATTTATTTAAGGTGCTATAATTTTTAATTGTCACTTTAGAATCCAATATTTTTTTTCCAATTCTATTCTCAATAGCTTTTCCGGAACCTCTCCCGTCCATTTGTCGATTAGCATAGAGTGCGGTATGATTCAGTAGATTATCTGTAAAAATCCGAGAGCAAGCTTCTTCTTCAAACAATACCGGACCAGAATAATATTCCGATATAGAAGGAGCTTGTCGCAGTAGCATTAAATTTTGAGCGAATTTTGTTAATTGTTTTTTGATTTCTTCTAAAGGGGGCAGTTGATCCGGATGAGTAGCAATAATCGACCAGACATCACCAAACAATACGCCGTCATCAGTCCTGACAGAAGCCTGAGCTGAGAGACTGATGTAGCTGATCGGTTGTTTCATCATCACGCCCTCCGTTGTCTTTTTATATATATCCATATCCACGCCACTGATGGATACTGATGAGTTAAAAAAATCATTATATTGGCGGAATAAGGCGGATAGTTCTCGAAGATTTTTTTCCCATTGTTTGCGATCAAAATGATATTCCGGGCGGTTGTCTGGTATTCGAACTGTCGGCTTGATTTTTATCAGATCATCCGGATAAGATTCTCCTTCGGGGATAGGATTTTCTCTAAGATAGGACATTTTTCCGGCATATTCCTGTAAGGCTTGTTTATAGGCGATGTCTGTCCCCTGCCATAGATTGCGACGGATCATATTGTAATTAACCTCGGCTGGCATTTTCACGTCTGTAAATTGTCCGGAGTAGCGGTATTCGTTATTAAATTGATAATTTCCTTCTAATAAACGGATGGAGGCGACGGATGAACAAGGCGTTTCAAAAGAACTGATCAAAGCGCCGAGCGAACAGGTGATTTCAAAAGAATAAGCCCGACTCAGCGCATAGGAAATGAAAAATGGTTTATCATAACCGGGAAGTATCAGTTCTTTACTATTTCTGTCCAGCTCCTCTTGTAATGAATTGAAGATGATTTGATCTATTTGTTGTTCCTGTCCCAAAAGAATTTTAGTGAGAAGGAGGAGTCCCAATAACAGGATGGTTATTTTTTTTGTCATATTTCTTTATTTTAAGTAAACATTCATAATGAATACCGTGTTTTACAAATCTAAATGTCTTATTCGTAAGCAACGAACAAAAGAAAAACAAAGTCAATGGACTTGGTAGAGGAAAATAGGATTATTTTTTTAATTCCGGACGTTTTAGTATCGGAAGCATTTCTTTTGATTTTGCTTTTCGTTGCATTTCCACTTTATTGACTATAATCATTGGAGCAATGGCTGTAACAGGAATTTGTCCCGATTCTGCCCCACACATTCCAGCAAAGACTTGAGACTCTCCGCCGGCATAGATGATATTGGAGAACATAGATAACGGTGTTCCAATCAGATTAACCCCCCTCACTAAGTGGTCGGGACGTCCGTCTGCATAAACT
>JAVXFZ010000118.1:0-5898 GCA_036657595.1 Odoribacter sp.
AATTTTATCACGAATTTCCGATTCTTCTTTTATAAAAAATTCACGGATTCGATTGCGGTGTCTTTTTATAGTTGTTCTGTCTTTTGCTGATCTGCTCTTTTTTTTATGTAGTTTTTTTCATTGTAGGCGATCTTGATTTTGTTGAAGTGAGGGATTGTATTGTCTGTATTTTCGGTATTTTAACCGTATAAAAAAAGTCCGAATTTACACAATTCGGACTTTTTGTTTTGAGAAAGATTGGATACTTTCTATTCTTTTTTTTGATTTTATTTTGTCAGATCAAAACTGAATTCAGCTTCAGCAGGGGGAATACATTGTCCACCGCAGCAAGCCATAAATTCAACATAACCTACCAATTTTGCTTTTGCACTGGTTACTTTGACACGCTGGGTGAAAGTAACTGTGGTGACAAAATATTTCAGATCCATATCAAAAGCTTCGCTATGTTCTACTTTTGGAGCCGTTGTTGCTTTGAATATTCCGATCAATTGGATTCCTGATGTTTCGTCTTCATCCATATTGAAGGTTGTTGGCAGCGGACCACCTTCCGGTAGTTTGGTGTCGTATAGATGCCACGTGTTTTCAATGGTGGCTTTACAAACGATGTCATAAACTCCTTCGCTTACTTTTTTCTGTGTAATTTGCCATTTCACCGGTTTCAATACCTGTGCTGTCAATCCTGTTGCAAATGCAGCAATCAGAAGCATTATTGTCAATATTTTTTTCATATACTAAAAAAATTAAATGGATAATTTTTATTTTTTACAAAGTAAAGAAATAATGTAGGAATACTTGTGTTATCTTGATGTTAAATGTTACTTAATTAAAATAAAAAAACAACGGCTGATCGTTTTTATGGTCTTTCGCCGTTGTTTTTTTTGATTTTTGTTTGTATTTAAAGTGTCTTTTTTACCTGTATTTCCTGATAGCTTTCAATCATATCTCCAATTTGGATATCGTTGTTGCTTTCGATGTTTAGACCACATTCAAAGCCTTTGGCAACTTCTTTCACATCATCTTTGAAGCGTTTCAGTGAACCGAGCGTGCCGCTGTAAATAACGATACCATCGCGGATTACCCGTACCTTGGAAGAGCGAGTGATTTTTCCGTCGCGAACGATACAACCGGCAATGGTTCCTACTTTGGTGATCTTGAATGTTTCAAGCACTTCGACTGTTGCTGTCACTTCTTCTTTGATTTCGGGTGAAAGCATACCTTCCATTGCTGATTTTAATTCTTCGATGGCCTGATAGATGACCGAGTACATACGAATGTCGATTTGTTCTTTTTCGGCAAGTTTGCGTGCATTCAGTGACGGTCGCACTTGGAAACCAACGATGATAGCATTGGAGGCTGCTGCCAACAATACATCGCCTTCGGTGATTTGCCCAACGGCTTTGTGGATGATATTTACTTGAATTTCTTCAGTGGATAGTTTGATTAAAGAATCGGAGAGTGCCTCAATAGAACCGTCCACGTCACCTTTAACAATTACGTTTAGTTCTTGGAAGTTTCCGATAGCAATACGGCGACCTATTTCATCCAATGTGATATGTTTCTGAGTACGTAAGCCTTGTTCGCGTTGTAGTTGTTCGCGCTTATTAGCTAAAAGACGGGCTTCTTTTTCATTGATCATAATGTTGAATTTGTCACCCGCCTGTGGTGCACCATTCAAACCAAGAATCAGTGCTGGTTCTGATGGATAGGCTATCTCCATTTTTTCTCCCCGTTCGTTGAACATTGCTTTTACGTGTCCGAAATACTGACCGGCAAGAATAACATCTCCCACTTTCATTGTGCCTGATTGTACCAATATGGTGGCAACATATCCACGTCCTTTATCTAAGGTGGATTCGATGATTGAACCGATGGCTTTTTTATGAGGATTGGCTTTCAATTCAAGCATTTCTGCTTCTAATAATACTTTTTCGAGTAGTTCTTCTATGTGTAAGCCTTTTTTAGCTGCAATTTCTTGACATTGGTATTTACCACCCCATTCTTCAACAAGGTAGTTCATCGCTGCCAGTTCTTCCCGAATTTTATCGGGATTGGCACCCGGTTTATCAATTTTATTGATTGCAAAGATGATTGGTACGCCCGCAGCACTTGCGTGGTTGATGGCTTCAACCGTTTGAGGCATCACGTTGTCGTCAGCAGCGATAATGATGATGGCAATGTCCGTTACTTGAGCTCCACGGGCACGCATAGCGGTAAATG
Organism: Odoribacter sp.; assembly: GCA_036657595.1. Lineage (GTDB taxonomy): Bacteria > Bacteroidota > Bacteroidia > Bacteroidales > Marinifilaceae > Odoribacter. Next base: position 2,218 of record JAVXFZ010000118.1, read on the forward strand.
CTTCGTGACCCGGAGTGTCTAAGAAGGTGACAGCTCGTCCGTCTGCCAATTTTACGTTGTAAGCACCAATATGTTGAGTGATACCTCCGGCTTCTCCTGCGATAACATTTGTTTTACGGATACTGTCAAGTAAAGAGGTTTTACCGTGATCGACGTGTCCCATTACCGTAACGATAGGAGGACGGGGAATCATATTCTCAGGAGAATCTTCTTCTTCGTCATCAATGGCTTCTTGAATGTCTATGCTGACAAATTCAATGGAGTATCCGAATTCATCCGCAACAATATTGATTGTTTCTGCATCTAAACGTTGGTTGATGGAAACGAACAAGCCCAAAGACATACACGCAGAGATGACTTCTGTCACTCCAATGTCCATCATCGTGGCCAATTCGGCAACAGTTACAAATTCTGTTAGTTTCAGAATAGTCTTATCTTTTTCTTCTTGTTCCTGTTCTGCTTGCATTTTTTGCTGAACAGCATCTCGTTTATCGCGACGGTGTTTTGACGTTTGAGATTTTCCTTTACTCCCTAAACGGGCATAGGTATCTTTGATTTGTTTGTCAACATCTTCATCGGATATTTCAGCTTTTTCGTTTTTCTTTTTCTTTAGTTTTTTGAGTTTTCTCTTGTTCTCTTCAATTTTAGCAATTTTGCCCGGTGCGATAGGAGGAACAACAGCATCTACTTGGATCTTTTCATCCAAACGGTGTATTCTTTTCCGTTTTTTCTTCATATCGGAATCATCCTCCGCACTGACAGCTACCGTAGGGGCGGTTTGAGCGGCTACAAGTGGATCTGCTTTTATAATAGACTTTGCCGGTCCTTTTTTCAATTCTCTGCGATCCCGTTCTTTCTCTTGTTTGGTCTTTTTAGGTGGTCTTGTGCGCTGATTGATTGCGTCCAAATCAATAGAACCAATGACTTTTACGTCTTTGAGCGTGGGTTGTTTGACTTTGAACGGAGTCTCTTCAGAACTTTCCGGTTCCATAGTAGTTTTTTCTTCCTCTATTGCGATTTCCTGTTCAATTACGGATTCGATTTCCGGCACTACTTCCTGTTCTATCACCTCTTCTGTTGTTTCTTCTATTATTTCTTCCACCACTTCTTCTATCACTTTTTCAGGCCGTTCTTCAATGATTTCCGGTTCTATCGGTTTTTCATCAATTTCTTCAATGATTTCCGCTTGTGGTTTGTGTTCCTGTGTTAAATCAATTCGATCAACGATTTTAATTTTATTCTCAAATTTAACTTCGTCTTTTACAGAAATAAATGTGTCTTCTTCCGGAATTTCTTGATCAGAAGATACGTTTCCAGTATCATCAAGTGTTACGGTTTCTTTTTTCTTTCTGCTATTTTTCAAATCAACTAAGGAAGATTCTTTTTTTACCTGACTGTCAGAAGAAAATTCCTTGGCTATCAGCGAATAATCTTCATCCGTCAATTTGGCATTGGGGTCTGAGGATACTTTAATCCCCTTACTGTGTAGGAACTCCACAATAGTGGTTAAACCTACATTAAATTCTCGGGCTATTTTACTTAATCTTACTGCCATATTGAGATTACAAAATTTACAAATTAACAAACAGAATTATTCAAATTCTGCTTTCAAAATATTGAGTACCTCACGTATGGTCTCAATTTCAAGGTCTGTCCTGTTTTCCAATTCGGTTTCGTCCAGTTCCAATACGCTTTTTGCGGTATCGCAACCAACACGTTTCAGTTCGTCGATCACCCAGCCTTCGATTTCATCAGAGAATTCATCCAAATTAACATCCTCTTCTTGTGCGTGGTTCAACTCACGGTATACGTCAATGTCGTAACCGGTAAGTTGGCTTGCTAATTTTATATTTAAACCGCCTTTTCCGATAGCTAAAGAAACTTCATCCGGATCAAGATAGACGTTGGCTCTTTTTTGATTTTCATCAATTTCGATGTTTTTGATTTTTGCCGGATTTAAGGCTCTTGTGATGTAAAGTTGCAGATTGGTGGTGTAATTGATAACGTCAATATTTTCGTTGCGTAGTTCTCTTACAATACCGTGAATTCTGGAACCTTTCATTCCGACACAGGCACCGACAGGGTCAATACGGTCGTCGTAAGATTCTACGGCAACTTTGGCTCTTTCTCCCGGAATACGGACTACATTTTTAATGGTGATTAGACCGTCGAAGATTTCAGGGACTTCATTTTCAAATAATCTTTCCAAAAATACCGGTGAGGTACGGGAAAGAATAATGTATGGATTGGAATTTCTCATTTCAACCCGAATGACAACCGCTTTGATGGAATCTCCTTTTTTAAAGAAGTCTGTCGGAATTTGTTCTTGTTTCGGAAGTATCAATTCGTTCCCTTCATCATCTAATATCAACATTTCTTTTTTCCAAATTTGATAAACTTCCCCTAAGATGATTTGTCCGACTTTATCTTTGTATTTATTGTATATGTTGTCTTTTTCCAGTTCCATAATTCTGGCAGAGAGATTCTGGCGTAATGCTAATACCGAACGACGCCCGAAATCTTTGAATTTTACTTCGTCTGTCACCTCTTCACCTACTTCGTAATCTGCATCAATTTTTTTCGCTTCGCTTAAGGTTATTTGGCTGTTCGGATTTTCTAATTCGCTATCTCCTACAATGGTACGATTTCTCCAAATTTCAAGGTCTCCCTTGTCAATGTTGATAATGATATCGAAATTTTCATCTGTACCATATCTTTTTAGTAACATATTTCTGAATATATCCTCCAATACTCTCATTAATGTTGCCCGGTCTATATTCTTAAATTCCTTGAATTCAGCGAATGAATCAATTAGATTAATATTTTCCATTTCAACCTTTCAGTTTTTATTTTGATTGTTATTATTTCTCATCCTTATATTTAAAGTGCTTGTCGCACTGTTTCGAAAATTTCCACTTGCTTGACCATTCTGTTTAGCTCTGATTGTTGGATGGTCACTGATTTAAAATTTCACGGTATCTTTGATTTCTTTGATTTCAATTCTGGCAATTGTTTTTTCAATTTTGACCAGTTCTTTCTTTTTACTTCCCTCTATATTCTGTTTTACTTCTTGTTCAAGGCAGATGTGGGTGTCGTTAAAAGATTTTAATATGCCAGACAGTTGACTATTATCTTTTAATTTTACCTCAACCATTTTATTGAGATTCTTTTGAAATTGTCCGTTTACTTTGAACGGATAGCCAATGCCTGCACTGGAAACGGTAAGTTCAAAATCTTCTTCTTCCCGATTGAGATGTTCTTCAATTTTTCGACTAACATCTATGCAGGTCTGTATGTTTACTCCTGTCAATGCATCTACGCAGATTTCAATCACATTATCTTTTGAAATCTTTAAGTCTACCAAGAACAAATTCTTGGATTCTAAAATAGGTGTCGTAATTAATTCTATTTCTTCTTTTTTCATATTTAATGAACGAATGATACAAAATAGAGGGGACATCCGTCCCCTCTATTTTGGCTTTAAACCGCTACAAATGTACAAATAATTATTGAAATACCAAATATAAAGTAGTTTTTGCATTGATTTTTAGACGTTTTTCACTAAATGAGAGGAATAAATGTTATTTGAGGATATGTCGTATCGAATATTCTTTTTAATAGACTGTTTTTTAATAGATTGTATGTGTGTTTCATTATTTGAATGATTCTTAATTTTGAAAC
>JAVXFZ010000119.1:0-5744 GCA_036657595.1 Odoribacter sp.
TTTATTTTATCTGTTTTTAAATGTTTGTCTTTGTTCGTTTTGCGCGGAGGCGGAGGCAGAGGTAGATCATCAGGACGATGAGAGAAACGGAAGCCATCGGGACGGCGGGTTGTGCGATAGCCCAGACGGGGAGGGCGGTGACTAAGATGGCAAGGTATATTTTCAAATAGGTGCGGAGGAAGGGGGGTATATTTTTGCGGAGGAGGAAGGGGAGGGCGAGGAGGTTGAGAGGGTTTGCCCATAGGATGTTCCAGTTGGGAGCGGTGATGGGGTGTTGGGTGAAAGCACCGAGGAATACGATCAGGCATCCGATAGCACCGGTAAACAGGAACAGGCAGAGGGTGGTGGTGGTGAGGAGGGGTGTATTTTTAAATTTTTGGAGGCATCCGATGAGGAGGAGCGTCCCGGCGGCGAAGACGAACAGGGGGTTGAAGTACCACGGGTGTTGCAGGTCCGGTTCGGGTGCGCGGTAGAGTGTTTCGGCGTCGCTTGCGAGTCGTTGTCCGTTATAGCGGGCGGTGTTGAGACCGTACATCAGGTAGTCGGGGAGGAACATACATTCGGTGAGGGAGGCTTTTCGGTTGCCTCTTTGTCCCAATATGGTGTGGATGCCCCATTTCACCCAAGGGGAGCGACTGAGGTATTCGTCGAGTAGGTTCCAGAAGTTTTTGCCGCTATCAGGGGTGAGCCATTCGACTTTTCCGGGTAGGTCTTTCACCAAGATGTCGCGGCTGCGGGTGGTGCAGTTATCGAAGAGGAAATTGTAGAGATAGAGGCGATTTTCGGGTCGGTAATTTTCTATCAGTCGGTTCATCACTTCTTGTTTTTGCAGGGAGTCTAAGCGGAAGGTTTGTGAATAGACGGTGCGTTGTTCGTGTTGGTAGGCGGCTAAAAAGTCCGGGTAGGCGGCAACGGTGAGTTGGTAGGGGAGCAAGCCCCGTACATATTTGAGGTAGAAGTGTGGGGTATTGAAGTCGAAGGTTCCGTAGTTGAATACGATGTCAATATTTTCCTGTGGGTCGTTGATGCGGATGGCGGTATGTCCGAAGAGGGAGTACAATTCCGTTCCGGGCGAGCAGGTGAGGAGGCTGATTTCAGCTTTGGAGGAGAGGGTGACGGCGATTGCTTCTTGTAGGAGGCATCCGGTGAGAGCGAGGAGGAGGAGGAGCTGTTTCATTTTTTTCATTTATTTGATGATCTCATTGTTATGAGCGGGGTGGTTGTATTCAATATCACATAGGAAGAGGGCGTTTCCGGGCACGGAGGTTCCGGCGGAGCATCTGTTTTTTGATTCGATGATTTGTCGGAGGTCGTTGAGGGAGCGTTTTCCTTGTCCTATTTCGAGCATTGTCCCGACGATGGCGCGCACCATATTTCGGAGGAATCTGTTGGCTTTGATGGTAAATACCAATTGTTTTCCGGTGTCTTCCCAGTGGGCTTCGAGCAGCGTGCAATTGTTTGTTTTGACATCGGTGTGCAGCTTGGAAAAGCTGGAGAAGTCGGTGTATTCAAACAGGATGCGGCAAGCTTCGTTCATTTTTTGCAGGTCGGGAAGTGGAAAGATGCGCCACGCATATTCGCAGGTAAAGGGGTCTTTTTGTTTGTCGATATAATATTTGTAGGTGCGCGAGAGGGCGGAGAATCGGGCGTGCATATCGGGTTCTACGGGGTAAATGCGTTGTATGGCAATATTTTTTCCCAGCAGTCGGTTGAGTTTATAGGCGGTTTGTTGCAGGTGTTCGATGGGGGAAAAGGTGTCGAAGTGTGCGACGAAGAAGGAGGCGTGTACGCCGGTGTCTGTCCGTCCAGCCCCGACGACGTTTATTTCTTGTCGGAGGAGGGTAGAGAGGGCGTGGTTGAGCTCTTCTTGCACGGTGATGGCTCCCGGCTGTATTTGCCAGCCGTGGTAGGGGCTGCCGTTGTAGGCTAATTCAATAAAATATCTTTCCATAAGTAAAGATTCATTATTCCGGCTATGTTTTATCATTTAATGACCTTACAGTCAGGTTGGAATTTTCAGCAGTGAATTTCCACGTTGCGAAGATAGAAAATAAACGTTAATGATGGTTGTTTCGCGGGGATTCTCTCGTTGGGGAGTTTAAAAAATCTTTTTTGATAAAGGAAACTTTCGGAAAATGTTTACGTTATAAGGAATATATATTTAGAAAAAATAAATAAGTAACGTCAAAGAATGATGCTCCTATTTTAAAGTTGCGCGCGACTTATTGAGTGAAGTCGAAGGGCTGGGAATGGGAGGAATAAGTTAAACTAAAACCTAAGATTATGAAACGAACATTTTTTATGGGAGGGTGGACGGTGGTCGTGTTGTCTTTTTTCCTATCCGGTTGTAATTCGATGAAGAAATTACAGCGGGAGGTGATTGAAACGGCGGTTGTCGGTTATGTAAGCCCTGAACAGTTGGAGGCAGTGAATGGGGTGGTTAATTTTACTTACAGTGTTAATTTTGCCCCTAAGGAATTTGAGAAGAGGATGATTTTAAAGATTACGCCCCGTTTCCAGTATGGGAATCATACGCAGGCTTTGAAGCCTGTTTTTTTGCAGGGGAAGCGGGTGAAGGGATCGTCCTATCCGGTGGTGGATTATGTCCACGGGAGCAGTTTCAAGCAGGCGATGTCTTTTGATTACAAGCCGGGGATGGAGAAGGGGGTTCTTTGGGCGGATATAGAGGCGATGCGGGGGAAGAAGTCCTTTATGATGAGTCCGGTGATTTTGAACAAGAAGGGCATACGGGTGTGGCAGCAGCCGTCGTTTTCGTTGGACGGGGTGGATTATGTGCCTGCGTTGACGGAGACTTTTGTGGGTAACGTACCGGCGGAGGCGGTGGGGGTGATCAGCGGTTATGTGATGTTTCCGTTGGGAGAGGCGACGATTTCTCAAGCCGAGCAGCATTCGGCGGTGATGACACAGGCGGCGAAGGCGATGAAGCAGGTGTTGTCGGATAAGAAGGCGACGATTACGAATCTGTTTATTTATGTGTCAAATTCACCGGAAGGGGCGGAGCAGTTGAATAAGAATTTGGGAGTGAGTCGTTTTAAGGCGGCGAAGTGTTTTTTTGAGAAGGATTTGCAGTTAGCGAATACGCCGATGGTGAAGAATCCGAAGTTTATTTTGTCGGAGACGGTGAGTGAGAATTGGCAGGGTTTGTATTTATTGTTAGAAAATTCGACGATAAAGAACAAGGGGCAGATCATTAGTGATTTGAAAGCCGAGCCGGATGCGGCGAAGCGGAATGCGGTGATCGACCGGTATATTGCGAAGGTGCCGGAGTTGAAGGAGGTAATTTTGCCGGTGCTTCGGCGGGCTGATTTTTATATTTTTTATGTAGAGCCGACGGCGGTAGCGGAGGATGTGGAGTTGGTGTATTATGTGCCTCAGTTGTCGGAGAAGGTTCCGGCGGTGTCGGTGCAGACAAATTGGCAGTTGTTGAATGATTTGGCGGTGGTGGCATTGCAGAACAAGGAGAACCACAAGGCGCAGAAGTTATTGGAGGCGGCGTTGGTGTTGAAGCAGGATGCGACGGTTCAGAATAATTTGGGGGTTGTTTCCGCCCGTGCGGGCAATGCGGTTCAGGCGACGCAGTTGTTTAGCAAGGCGCAGTTGCGGAAGGAGGCGCGTTATAATATGGGTTTGCTTTTGATGCAGCAGGGGAACTATGGGAAGGCGATTTCTTATTTGAAGGAGATGCCGGGTGTGAATTTGGCGTATGCGCAGTTGATGAACAATGATAATCGGGGAGCATTGGAGAGTTTCCGTCAGGTGGCGGTGAAGAATGCGCAGGATTATTATATGATGGCAGTGGCGGCAGCGCGGATCAACAATGTGAAGGATATGGCGGCAGCCTTGACGAAGGCGGTGCAGTTGGACCCGACGATGAAGAAGAAGGCGGTGACGGATGTATCTTTTTATCCGTATAAGGGGAATGCTGTTTTTATGCAAGTGATTCAGTGATTTTTATATTATTTGGCCGGGAGGGGTATCCGTATTGGGTACCCCTTTTTGGTGGAGTGCATATTTTTGTGTAGCTTGCAAGTGTTTTCAAAGCAGGAATTGCGCTAAGTTGTTTTTACTTTTCTGTGCAGGTCATCGTTCGTGGGTGCGTTTTTTTTTTAGCGGCGGTTTTGGGAGCAGGGGGTGTTTCGTGGAGTGGTTGACGGGTGTGATGGGTTAACTTTTCGACTCCGGCGTGGAGTGGTATATTTTGGATCGGCAGTTTTTTTTTATTTCGTAGAGAAGGTGGAGGCTGTCGGCAGGAAACTTAAAATAAGAGCAGATGAAGAAGAAGTATCAGTCTTATGATTTGACGAATTATCGGGATATTCCGCAGGTATCTCACCTTTCGGCGGCGGAGATAGAAGCGATAGAGGTAGTGGGGCGGGTGTTGCCGTTTCAGACGAACAGTTATGTGACGGATGAGTTGATCGATTGGGAGCATATTTCGGACGATCCGATGTTTACGTTGACATTTCCTCGTCGGGAGATGTTGGAGAATAAGTATTATGTGATGGTGCGGAAGTTGTTGGAGCGGGGAGCGGAGGCGGAGGAGGTGGAGCGGTGTGTGAAGATGATTCGTCGGGAGTTGAATCCGAGTCCGTCGGCGGTGGTTGGAGATAGTCCAATATTGGATGACCTATCTTTGACCTCGTTTCGCCACAAGTACCCGGACACCTTGGTTGTTTTTCCTTCGCAGGGGCAGTCGTGTGGTGTATATTGTACGTTTTGTTATCATTGGACTCGTTTTTGCGGGATGAATGTGTTGCCGTTTGTGGAGAATGAGGTGGGTTTGATGTTGCGGTATGTGTTGTTGCATCCGGAGGTGAGCGAGGTGTTGTTGTCGGGCGGTGATCCGATGATGATGAGCGCGAAGGATTTGGGGGCTTATTTGGAGCCTTTGTTGTCGCCGGAGTATGATCAGATACGGACGATTCGGATTGGGACGAAGACGTTGGGGTGTTGGCCGTATCGTTATCTTTCGGAGGAGGATTCGGAGGAGTTGTTGGCGTTGTTCGGGCGCGTGACGGCGGCGGGCAAGCGGTTGGTGGTTCAGGCTCATTTGAATCATCCGGTGGAGTTATCGACGACGGCGGCGGTGGCGGCGGTGGGGTGTTTGCGGGCGGCGGGTGTGGAGGTGCGGACGCTTTCTCCTTTGTTGCGGCATATCAATGATGCGGCGGGGGTGTGGGCGGCGTTGTGGCGGCGGGAGTTGGAGTTGGGGTGTGTGCCGGCTTATTTGTTGGTGGTGCGCGATGCGGCGGCGCGGCGTTATTTTGAAGTGCCATTAGTGCAATGTTGGACTATTTTCCGGGATGCTTTTCGGGAGGTGGGCGATGAGAAGTTGCAGGTGAAGGGACCGTGTATGAGCAGCGGGTGGGGGAAGGTGCAGTTGTTGGATGTGGTGACGTTGAAGGGGAAAGAGGTGTTTGTTTTGTCTTATGTGCAGGCGTGCCGTCCGGAGTGGGTAGGGGTTCCTTTTTATGCTCTTCGGGAGGAGAAGGCGACGTGTTGGGAGGAGTTGAAGCCTGCTTTTGGTCAGGGGGGTCCTTTTTTCGAGTCGGCGGAGACGGGGAGTCCGGTGTATGGGGATGGTTTTTTATTTGAGTGAGTGAAAAGGTTTTTTTCGTGTTGGGTGTTTCGGACATTTTCGGTACTTTTGTACGAAAGTTGAAGGATGTCTATGAAAAGAATGGTTTGTTATATAGGGTGTTTGTTGTGGTGGTGGACGGCGG
>JAVXFZ010000120.1:0-5576 GCA_036657595.1 Odoribacter sp.
CGGTAGCAGCTTCTGTAGTAGTAGTTGGAATGGTGGGATGGTTTTATGAAATGAATTGGCAGGGAAATATAAGAAATGAAATTAAATGTCAGGAGATTGTTCCGGGACGACAGCTTGCCTTATTAGAGTTGTCCGATGGGAAAATATATGAATTAGGAAATATGATTGACCAGAAGAAGAGAGTTATTGGGGGAAATATTGTTGTTGACAGTTGTTTTTTAAGTTACGGGAAGCCTGATTCAATGGTTTTGAATACTCATCTTGTGTATAATAAGTTAGTTGTTCCGAGAGGAGGTGAATATCAATTAAAACTGGCAGATGGTACAAAAGTATGGTTGAATTCTGATACCAGATTGAAGTATCCTGAAACATTTACAGGTGATAAGCGAGAAGTTTTTTTGGATGGTGAAGCCTATTTTGAGGTGGCAAAGGATAGCCGTCATCCGTTTATCGTCCATTCAGGAGTACAAAAAGTAAAAGTATTGGGTACTTGTTTCGGAATTACTTGTTATGCAGATGCAAATGAACAATACACAACATTGGTAGAGGGTAAAGTGGAAATAGAATTTCCGGGATATGTAAGTGATAAATATCAACTTGAACCGGGGAAGCAGATATTATTTGATCACTTGAAGTTAGAAATCACCAAACGATCTGTGAATGTGCGCGAATTTGTATCGTGGAAGGAAGGTAAATATGTCTTTGCCAAGAAGCGTTTAGAAGATATGCTGAACACTTTATCTCGTTGGTATAATTTTCAGGTTTTTTATCAAAATAATGATTGTAAAGAAATATTGTTTTCTGGGGAGATACAACGATTTGATAATTTTAATGCCATATTAAAATTGATAGAAAAAACAAGTGATGTGAAATTTATAGTGAATGATAATGTCGTTCGAGTTATGCGTAGTAATTAATTTAACAATGCAGATGTATGAGAAAAAAACGAATGTGGATTAGTCCTTTCTATCGGGAAGGATGTAAGAAAATGTTATTGTGGATGCCACAATTACTGGTTTTACTTTTAATATGTAATTTGAATGCGACAGCTTTTTCGCAGTATCAGAAAATTAGTATCAGCATTAAAAATGCTGGTATTGAGGAATTAATTTCTGCTATACAAAAGCAATGTAATGTCGGTTTTATTTATGATTATAATAAAGCAAAAGAAATACCGGCGATTACAATTGATGTGAAGGACGAGTTGATTATGAATGTTTTGGAACAAGCTCTACGTGGAAGTAGCTTTAAAGCGGAAATAGAAAATAATACGATTATTATTCGTAAAGAATTAGAGCAGAAACAATTTGTAATTCAAGGGGTAGCTGTGAAAGGGAAGGTAATGACAACTAAAGGTGAATTATTGCCAGGAGTAACAGTTTTAATTAAAGGAACAACCATTGGAGGTGTAACCAATGAGAAAGGTGAATTTAATTTGACTATACCGGAAGCGAAAGGAAAGATATTGAGTTTTTCTTTTGTTGGAATGAAATCGAAAGAAGTTGAAATAAAAAATCCTCAAGATTTGCTTCGGGTTGTATTGGAGGAGGCTGTAGAAGATTTGAAAGAAGTTGTAGTGACAGGTATCTTTACTCGGAAAAAAGAGAGTTTTACCGGAGCTTCCGCTACTTATACAAACAAGGAGTTGAAGACTGTTGGAAACCAAAATGTGATACAGAGTTTAAAAACATTGGATCCTTCGCTTTTAGTTTTGGATAGCAAGGAATGGGGGTCCGATCCGAACCGTTTACCGGAGATGGAAATACGTGGTAAAACTTCTATTGTTGGATTTAAGGAAGAATATGGAACGGATCCCAATCAGCCTCTTTTTATATTAGATGGTTTTGAAACGACCTTAGAAACGATTATGAATTTAAGTTTAGATAGGGTTGCTAGTGTGACAATATTGAAAGACGCTGCTTCTACGGCTATATATGGTTCTAAAGCGGCGAATGGCGTGGTGGTGGTTGAAACGCTTCAGCCGGAAGCTGGGAAATTGAGGGTGAATTATAAAGGTGATTTTACCGTATCTTTTGCTGATTTGTCGGATTATAATTTGATGGATTCTAAAGAGAAATTGGAATTTGAAAAATTAGCCGGTTATTATACAGAAGAATATCCTAAAAGTCAAATGTATAAAGATCAATTATATAATCTACACTTGGCAGAAGTGGCAAGAGGTGTGGATACATATTGGATAAATGAACCTTTACGGACAACATTTTCTCATCGACATAATTTGTATGTGGAAGGTGGTGATGAGGCGATGCGTTATGGTTTAGGGGTTAATTACGGAACGACAAAAGGGGTAATGAAAGGTTCGGATAAAGATATTGTTGCTGCTAATTTCGACCTTACTTATCGGGTGAATGCTCTTCGTTTTTCAAATAAGGCTTCTTTTGAATATTCGGATGCGAATCGGGAGCCGGTATCATTTTCTTCGTTTGCAAAGGCTAATCCTTATTATAGAAAATGGGATACTGAGAATCAAATAACCTCAGTTTTGGATACGATCAGCGATAAGGTTATATATAATCCATTGTATGCGACAACTTTGAAGCATATTGATAATACGAAAACTCTTGGTTTGACGGATAATTTTCAAATCGAATGGGATGTGACGGAAGCATTACGGGTGAGAGGCCGTATCGGATTAAGTTATTCAAATAAAGATGGTGAAACATTTAAATCTCCTAAGCATCCTGATTTTGCTGAAACGACAGAGTTAGAAAGAGGGAGTTATTCAAAATCTAATGCCCATTCTTTTGCTTATGATGGTGATTTGACAGTTACATACGGAAAACTATTTGCAGAAAAACATCAGGTAAATTTTGTTGGTGGATGGAAATTTCAACAAAGCAAAATGAATTCAGGGGGATATAAAACCATCGGTTTTGTCAATGATTTTTATGTGAATCCCTCTTTCTCTTCTGGGTATAAAGAAGGGACGAAACCTGATTATTCGAAAGTTATTTCGAGGAGTACTAGTTTTTATTTGAGTGCGAATTATTCTTATGATAATAAATATTTGTTGGATGCGACTTATCGAGCTGATGGGTCTTCTGTTTTTGGCGTGAATAATCTGTTTACAAATACATGGTCTGTCGGTTTAGCTTGGAATATTCACAATGAGTTGTTTATGAAAGATATTTCCTGGATTACTCTGTTGAAATTAAGAGGATCTATAGGTAATCCCGGTAATCAAAATTTCAGTGCGTACCAAGCATTGAAAACATATAGTTATAATTCTTGGTTGCAAAATAAATTTGGTCCTAGTGCCATTATTGATCAGTTTGGAAATCCGAATTTGGAATGGCAAAAGACCTTGGAGAAATCAGTGGGTATAGATGTTGTATTTTGGGATAATCGTTTACGTTTAAATTTTGATTATTATAAAAAAGATACGGATCCTCTTCTTGCAATTATCGGTATGCCGACTTCTACCGGAACTACTTCTTTGACAACGAATATCGGTAAACAAGTGATTTCCGGTTTTGACGGAACTTTTAGTTTTTCTCCGATTTATCGTCCACAGGATAGGATCAATTGGGTATTGAGGTTTACTTTCCGTCACGAAAAAGGAGAATTTAAAAAGGTAGGTAAGTCGCTTGAAAAATTGAATCAAGATAATGTGGAAGCAAAGAGTTTGACTCGTTATTATGACGGAGGTAGTCCTGATGATTTGTGGGCTGTAAGATCATTGGGTATTGATCCGACGACTGGAAATGAATTGTTTTTGAAAAAAGATGGTACTTCTTCTTTTGAATGGAATGCCGATGACGAGGTGATTGTTGGAAATTCAAAACCTAAATTGGAAGGGATTGTTGGGACTAGTTTTTATTATAAAGGTTTCACTTTAGCGGCTAATTTTAGGTATCGTGTGGGGGGAGCAACTTTTGCCAGTGCTTTGTTTAATAAAGTAGAAAATATTTCTGATGTTAATTTATTTGATAATCAGGATCAGCGAGCTTTGTACGATCGTTGGAAACAACCCGGAGATCGCGCACAGTTTAAGAGTATTTCTAATAGTGAATCGACTCAAATGTCCTCTCGTTTTGTATTGAAAGAAAACACATTTAGCGGGGAATCTATATCGTTGGGATATGAAACGACGGCAGATTGGTTGAAATATGTCGGGGCATCTTCTTTGTCATTTAATGCATATATGAATGAAATATTCAGAATTTCGTCTATCAAGGAAGAGCGAGGTATTGAATATCCTTTTGCTCGTTCTGTGGCATTTTCTTTAAGTCTGAGGTTTTAATAATAATAAAACAGATAACTAATGAAAAAGTATATTTTATATTTTATGATTGTTCCCTGCTTGTTGCTTACTTCTTGTAATAAGTGGCTGGAAATTGATCCTGAAGATCGGGTTATAGAGAAAAATTTGTTCAATAGCAAAGAAGGTTTTATTGTTGCGTTGAATGGAATTTATATTGAAATGTCCTCACCTGATTTATATGGTGGAAAAATGGAGGCTACTGTTATAGATGTAATGGCTCAATATTATACTTATGCTATGCCATCTGTTCACGCTTATTTGGATTATGCTAATTTTGATTACACACAAGAAGGGGTGAAAGGAAGTTTTGCAACAATTTGGGCGAAGTATTATAATTTAATTATTAATTGTAATGCGATTATAGAACATTGTGATGAGGCTACCGGGCTATTAGGTGATAAATATTATAATGTTATTAAAGGAGAAGCATTGGCATTACGGGCATTGTTTCATTTTGATTTATTGCGTGTTTGGGGACCTGTTTATAAGGAAAATAAAAAGATGGAGTGTCTTCCTTATGCTGAGAGTTCTAAGATAGAGGTAAGACCATTATTGCCAGCGAATGAAGTCTATGAAAAAATAAAAGCAGATTTGAAAGCAGCTGAATCATATCTTCAAAAATCGGATCCCATTATCACAGAAGGGGCTCTTTTTTCTATTGGAGGTTATGATGGGAATGATATGAGGTATCGAAATTTGCGAATGAATTATTTTGCGGTTCAGGCATTATTGGCAAGAGTGGCTCTTTATTGTGATGAAAAACCATTGGCATTGGAGTATGCGTTGAAAGTAATCGGAGAAGTTCATCAGGAAGGGAATGTAATGTTTCCGTTTGTCAACAGAACTGGTGGTGATTTGGAAGATAGGATGTATCAGACAGAACTATTATTCGCTCATTATAATTTGAAAAGACCGGATATTTATAAAAATTATTTTTCTAATAGTTTATCGAATAGTAATGTATTACGAGTGGATGATGATTTGGTGGAAGAAATGTATGAAGAAACTGATTTTCGATATAAATATCAATGGAGTAAGCTGAAAAATTCTTCGGATGTCGAGCAGTATTATTTTATGAAATATAAACCTGTTGAGCTTCAAAATAGTGAAAATAAGGATGAGATTATTAAAAAAGAGTATCGTTATTTGGTACCAATGATCCGGATTTCTGAGATGTATTATATCGCTGCCGAATGTTATGATGATCCTGAGCAAGCATTGTTTTACCTAAATGAAGTGCGCAATGCAAGAGCATTGAATAAATTGACAGATGCTTCACATATTCCTGATG
>JAVXFZ010000121.1:0-5530 GCA_036657595.1 Odoribacter sp.
GTACCGGCGTTTATGATACGAAAGAAGAAGCAAATGCCGCAGCGGCAAGTTTGAGAAAAAAGGGTGTAGAGTGTCTGGTGAAGGAGTTTCATTGAATGGACAGTAGCTTACGGACTTTTTCATCACGGCTATTAAAAAAGAGCGAGGCGTAAGCCCCACTCTAAATGTTTTCACAACGGAAT
This sequence comes from Odoribacter sp., assembly GCA_036657595.1. Classification (GTDB taxonomy): domain Bacteria; phylum Bacteroidota; class Bacteroidia; order Bacteroidales; family Marinifilaceae; genus Odoribacter. The sequence continues at coordinate 183 of JAVXFZ010000121.1, forward strand.
AATCCTTATTGTGATTTGCTTCAAAATTGTACAGCAAATATATGAAATTTATTTATTAATACAATTTTTTTGTATTAATAATTTTTTTATATACTTTTAGCATTAAATCATAAAATATTCTGTAATGAAAAATATATGTAGTTTGGATTTAGGAACCAACAGCATTGGTTGGGCTGTTATTTCTCAGGATGATGAAGGGGATTTGAAAGGGATCGAAGGGTGTGGAAGTCGAATTATTCCGATGAGTCAAGATATCTTAGGAAATTTTTCTGCCGGTAATTCTATATCGCAAACGGCAGAAAGAACAGGATTTCGCGGGGTTAGACGTTTGCGTGAACGGTATTTGTTAAGACGTGAACGTTTACTGCGTATTCTGAATTTAATGGAATTTTTACCTTGCCATTATGCATTGTCTATTGGATGGGATAAAAATGATCACAAAACTTTTGCAAAATATAAAACCGATATAGAACCCAAAATAGCTTGGGAAAAGAAGGATACGGGGGAATATGAATTTATTTTTCAAGATGCTTTTGAAGAGATGTTGGTTGATTTTTCCCAATATCAACCTGCACTTGTTGCTTCAGAGCGGAAAGTTCCTTATGACTGGACGATTTATTATCTGCGGAAAAAGGCATTAGAAAATCCAATCACAAAAGAGGAGTTGGCGTGGATTATTTTGAACTTTAATCAAAAACGAGGATATTACCAATTACGGGGAGAAGAGGAAGAAAATGAAGTGAATAAGTCGATCGCATATTATGCCTTGAAAGTTGTGGAGGTTCAGGTGGAGGAAGCAACGCTTGGGAAGAGCGATATTTGGTATAATGTAGTGTTGGAGAATGGTTGGATATATCATCGTTCCAGTAAAATTTCTTTGTCTGATTGGATAGGAAAAACAAAAGAGTTTATAGTAACAACGGATTTAAATGATGATGGAACTCCCAAAAAAGATAAAGAGGGAAATGAAAAGCGATCGTTTCGAATGCCTTCGGAAGATGATTGGATGTTATTAAAAAAGAAGACGGAGGCGGATATCATTCAAAGTGAAAAAACGGTTGGGTGTTATATTTATGATACACTGCTGAAAAGTCCGGAACAAAAGATTCGTGGTAAATTGGTTCGTACGATTGAGCGTAAATTTTATAAACAGGAATTATATGCTATTTTAAAAAAGCAGATGGAATTTCATCCTGAATTGCAGGATAAAGAATTATATCAGGCTTGTATAGAAGAACTGTATCCTCAAAATGAAGCTCATCGTCAGAATATTGCAAACGGGAATTTAATTAAATTTATTCTGGAAGATATTATTTTCTATCAGCGTCCTTTAAAAAGTAAAAAATCTTTAATCAGTAATTGTCCTTATGAATATCATATTTTTATAAAAGAGGGTGAAAGAAAGATAAGTCCTCTGAAATGTATTGCAAAATCTAATCCCTTATTTCAGGAATTTCGTTTGTGGCAATTTATTCAAAATCTAAAGATTTATGAGAATAAAAAGACGATAAACGGTAAATTGCAAATAGATACAGATGTGACCAATGAATTTTTGTCTACAGAAGAAAAGTATGTGGAATTATTTGATTGGTTAAATAATCGAAAAGATATTACTCAAAAGGTATTATTGAAATATTTGATCAAAAAGAAGCCCGAGTTATATCGTTGGAATTATGTAGAAGATAAAATATACCCTTGTAACGAAACACGAGCCTTGATGCTGGGACGTTTGATGAAATGTAATATTTCAGACGATTTCCTTTCTCAAGAGATAGAGATGTCATTATGGCATTTGTTATATTCTGTAGAAGATGTAGGAGAGGTGGTAAAAGCTTTAAAATCGTTTTCTTTGAAACATCAGTTAAATGATGAATTTATAGAAGTTTTCCGAAAGTTTCCACCGTTTAAAAATGAATATGGAGCCTATTCGGAAAAAGCTGTTAAAAAGTTGTTGACCCTTATGAGAATGGGGCGTTATTGGAATGAAAATGCGATAGATCATCATACAATTCAACGCATTGAAAAATTATTAACTGGGGAAGATGATACAAATATTTTGTCTCGCATTCATAAGAAAGTGGAGCACTTAACAGATATTTCTTCATTCAGAGGTTTGCCTTTGTGGTTGGCTTGCTATGTTGTTTATAACCGTCATTCTGAATCCGGTGAATTGATAAAATGGGAAACGCCTCAGGATATTGACCGCTATTTGAATACTGAATTTAAGCAACATTCGTTGCGTAATCCCATTGTAGAGCAAGTTATTTTAGAAACATTGCGAACGGTGAGGGATATATGGTTGCATTTTGGAGATATTTCTGAAATACACATTGAATTGGGGCGGGATATGAAAAATCCGGCGGATAAACGTGCTTTTTTAACAGAGCAATCTTACAAGAATGAAAATACTAATTTGAGGATGAAAGCTTTACTGATGGAATTACAAAATGATCCAACAGTTGAGAATGTCCGTCCATATTCTCCGGGTCAGCAGGAAATATTAAAAATTTATGAAGAAGGGGTGCTGACTTCCGGCATTGATTTGCCGGAAGATATTGCTAAGATTTCTAAAATGAATCAACCCAGTCAATCAGAATTAATTCGTTATAAATTATGGTTGGAACAAAAATATTGTTCTCCCTATACGGGAGAAATAATTTCGTTGGGGAAGCTCTTTACGCAGGCGTATGAAATAGAGCATATTATTCCACAATCTCGTTATTTTGATGACTCACTCAGCAATAAGGTGATTTGTGAATCTGAGGTGAATAAATTGAAAAATAATTTATTGGGATATGAGTTTATTCAAAAACATAGAGGTGAAATCGTAGAACTAAGCTTTGGTAAACAAGTGAAAATTTTCACCGAAAATGAATATCAGGAATTTGTAAAGAAAAATTATTCGCAGAATCGAGGGAAAATGCAGAAATTATTACTCGAAGATATTCCGGAGAATTTTATTCAACGCCAACTGAATGATAGTCGTTATATTAGTAAGGTGGTGAAATCTTTATTATCCGGTATTGTCCGAGAGGAAGGGGAGCAGGAAGATATTTCTAAGAATGTCATTGTTTGTACCGGCGGTATCACTGATCGTTTGAAAAAAGATTGGGGAATGACGGATGTTTGGAATAAAATTGTTACACCTCGTTTTGTCAGATTGAATGAGATGACACAATCAACAAAATTTGGTGATTGGAAAAATAATTATTTTCAAATACAAATGCCATTAGAACTACAAAAAGGTTTTAATAAAAAACGAATTGACCATCGCCACCACGCGATGGATGCGCTGGTGATAGCTTGTGCGACTCGGGAACATATTAATTATTTAAATAATGAATCCGCTTCTATCCACGCAAAAACTTCTCGTTATGATTTACAGCATTTGCTTTGTGAGAAATTAAAGACGGATGATAAAGGAAATTATACTTGGTTATTAAAGAAACCTTGGGCAACTTTTACTCAGGATGCTTACGAAGCGTTGGAAAGCATTGTGGTTAGTTTTAAACAGAATTTACGGGTCATTAATAAAACAACAAATCATTATCAGGTCTATGAAAACGGAGTGAAAGTGATGAAATTACAAGAAAAAGGAGATCGTTGGGCGATTCGTAAATCATTGCATAAGGACACTGTGTTTGGAAAAGTGACACTTCGTGAAAAAAATCAGATTCGATTGAGTAAAGCACTGGAAAATTATTCGATGATTGTGGATAAAGACTTGAAAAAGAAGATCAAAGATGTCATCCATCAATATGGAAAAGAGGATATTAAATTATTAATAAGATATTTTAAAGATCGTGAGAATAAATTTAATGGGAAAGATATCTCTAAAGTAGAAGTGTATCATTTGGATACGGAAAGAGTGGCGAGTCGGAAAAATTTAGATTCGTCATTTACAGCTAAGGTGATCGAAAATATAACCGACACAGGCATACAAAAAATCTTGATGAATCACTTACATATAATGGACAATAATCCTGAGTTAGCTTTTTCACCTGAAGGTATTGATGAAATGAATAAGAATATGCTGATGTTGAATGACGGGAAACAACATCAACCGATCCAAAAGGTGCGTTTATTTGAACCTTTGGGTAATAAATTTCAAGTGGGAGAGAGTGGTAATAAAGTAAATAAATTTGTGGTAGCAGATAAGGGAACTAATTTGTTTTTTGCCATCTATCAGGCGGAAGACGGTAAGAGAAATTATTCAACGCCTCCCTTGAATGTGGTTATTGAGCGACAGAAACAAGGTTTACTGTCTGTCCCTGAAACCAAGATGAACGGAGAAATGGCTGATGCTCTGTTGTTTTGGTTGTCTCCCAATGATCTGGTATATGTTCCGACTTTGGAGGAACGAGAAAATCAAGCATCAATTGATTGGAATAAATTGTCAAAAGAGCAGGTGAAAAGAATTTATAAGATGGTGAATAGCTCCGGTTATACATGTTTCTTTGTATCCAATTCAATGGCAAGTTCAATTGTAAATAAATTCGAATTTTCGACTCAAAATAAAATGGAGAAAACAATTGAAGGAGAAATGATTAAAGAAATATGCTGGAAATTGAAGGTCGATCGTTTGGGGCATATCGTACAGTGTATTTCATCTCCTCAATGATCGTTTGGTAATTGAAAATAGCAAACAATGATAAAGAAGACACTCTATTTTGGAAATCCGGCATATCTTTCGTTGCATAATGAACAATTAGTAATAAAACTTCCGGAAGTAGAAAAAAGTGATTTACCGGAAGCGTTTAAACAAGATGCTATCCGAACGATACCGATAGAAGATATAGGTGTGTTGGTGCTTGATCATAAACAAATCACGCTTACACAAGGCTTGTTGGAAAAATTACTGGAGAATAATTGTGCTGTCATCACTTGCAATAGCAATCGGATGCCGGTGGGATTATTATTACCCCTTTGTGGAAATACAACTCAAAATGAACGTTTTCGCGCCCAATTGAGTGTGTCGCTCCCTTTACAAAAGCAACTTTGGCAACAGACGATTCAATTTAAAATTCGTAATCAAGCGGCGATACTCGGCAAGACGAGAGGAGTGGTTGTAAAGAATATGCTGATTTGGTCAAATGAAGTAAAAAGTGGCGATTCGGATAATCTGGAAGCTCGAGCGGCTGCTTATTATTGGCGAAATATTTTTCCTACAATAGAGGGATTCACGCGTGACCGGGATGGATGTCCTCCCAATCATTTATTGAATTATGGATATGCAATTCTTCGAGCGATTGTAGCCCGTTCTTTAGTGGCAAGCGGATTGCTTCCGACATTGGGTATCCATCACCACAATCGTTACAATGCCTATTGTTTAGCGGACGATATAATGG
>JAVXFZ010000122.1:0-5331 GCA_036657595.1 Odoribacter sp.
GAGATATGGATTTATAATTATCTAATACAATGGAAGAATCTGTTGATCAAAATTGGTTTTCTGCTGAAAATCGGAAAAAAGAAATAGAGGTTGCGAAACGCGTTTTAAAAGAGTTGAAGGAGATTGAAAAAACTTTTTCCAAAACTCGGCATAAGGTTGTTGAACGTACGGATTTTGGTGTTCGTATTAAATATGTAAAATATGGATAATTTTATTCAATACCGCTTAAACGATTGGCGTTGGGTGGATATATACAAACAGCAACTCGGGAGGGAAGCATTTGATATGTATCAGGATCGCGTATGTAGGGCTCTTTTAGGGCTTCGTGAAAATGAATATTACGATATTGCGAAGCAGGTGAAGGTAGCGAATCGGGATCTCTTTATAAAAACCTGTTGTCAGTTTATTCTGACTCATAACGATTATGAGTTTAGTAACGATTACACAAAAATAATACACCGGGAATGTTTGATATTCACAAAAGACACTGGACGCTTGACGAAGAAAAATTCGTAAGCGATAATATAGGTACTTTGACAATAAGGGAAATATCTCGTCATTTAGAAAAGACAGAATCAGCCGTTCAGCAATACATCCATCGCAAGCGGATCAACCCTTACGAGCGTGTTGTTAAAAATTTGGTACGTGAAATTTTGACAATTAAATTTATAAATCCTGATTATTTCACTCCTACCCGTGAGTTCTACGATACAATTTTGATCAATCAAAAACGTTGGTGGGACTTATATTATGGTCGTAAGCCAATCACCGATATGGAATATAAGCGATTGGCAGAACATTTTAATATTCCTTTTGATGCCGCGATCGACGCCAAGCAACTAAATTTATTTAAAGATGGGTATAGCGAAGGAGATTATTGACAAGGTTCAACAGGCTGCTGATATAATAGAGATTATCGGTGAGTATGTTTCTTTAAAGAAAAAGGGGGCTAATTATTGGGGTAGTTGTCCATTCCATAATGAAAAGACGGGTTCTTTCTGTGTTAGTCCCTCTAAGCAGATTTTTAAATGTTTCGGCTGTGGCAAAGGTGGAAATGTTTTTGCCTTCCTTCAGGAACAGGAAGGTATTAGTTTTCCTGAAGCGATTCGATTAGTCGGTAAGAAATACAACATTGATATTCCCGATCGGGAAATGACGACAGAGGAGCGATTGCGTGAGCATCGTCGTGAATCTCTTCAGGTGGCTATGCGTTCCGCATCTTTATATTACGAGAAAAACATTTCCGATTCGCGTTCACTTGATTATTTGCGCAGTAGGGGTTTTCTTCCCGGTCCGGGTAGTATTTTGGAACGTTATCAGATAGGTTACTCCCAACCGGGAAACAAGTTGCTTGATGCGCTAACCAAGCAAGGCTTCTCGGATGATATATTAGTAGCTACTTCTTTAATATCCATTGGTGACAATGGACGATTTGATTACCTTCGGAATCGGATTATCTTTCCTTTCATAAATCTTACCGGTAATATCACCGGTTTCACCGGCAGGGATATTGATGGGAAAGCAACTACTTGTAAGTATCTGAACAGCAAGGATACCGATCTTTTCAAAAAAGGATCTGCTATTTTTGGTTTGTATCAGGCAAAAAAAGAGATTTCAAAAAAAGATAAAGTATATTGGGTTGAAGGTCAATTTGATGTACTTACGTTTGCGAATGCCGGTATAACTAATACGGTGTGTGGTTCCGGTACGGCAATGACCGATGACCAAATAAAGCTATTGCTTCGTTTCACCAATAACGTCACTCTTATTTATGACGGTGACAATGCCGGTTTAAATGCCTCGAGGAAAAACATAGCTCTTTTGGTAAATCGGGGTGCAGCTGTTCGGTGTGTTCGCCTTCCTGCCGGTGAAGATCCTGATAGTTTTGCTCGGAAGATGGATCCCAAAGATTTGGAAAAATATCTATCAAAGCAGGAGAAAGATTTTGCCACTTTTATGGCAAAATCGGATGAAAAGTCATTGATAGATCCGGAACAAAGAGAAAAATCTTTGCAGGAGATTTCTGATCTGATCGCTATTTTTAAAAAAGAAACCTTGCAAGCCTCTTATGTGCGTAGTATTGCAGGCATTTACGATATTGATCCTGAATTAATTTGGCGCAAGGTTCGCGCTGCCGGTAAAAAATTACCCTCCGAAGAAGAAATACCTTCCGGATTTTATGGCATGGATGAGTCTATTGAAATGCTGCGAGAAGAGGGTAATGTTGTTTGTCAATTAGTCAGTAATTTTGAATTATTTTCAAAGTATTATGGAGTGGATCCTGCTGTTTATTTCAAGGGCATTCCCTCTAAAGATCAGATTCAAAATTTTCGTAGATTAATTGATTGCATAGAGTTTTCCGAATCTTATCTGTTAGCTTTTGATGATTTACGAGAATCGGATCAGTTGCTTTTATTAAAAGAATTATTTAAGTCCGGCGTTACCATCAATGTTATTAGCACAGACGCTGCTTCCGTTGGCTTTGCCCAATATTACGTTTCAATGTATAGTCGTATACTTATAGAGGCGACAGATACGCAACGTGCTGTCTATATCGACCGGTGTGCTGAATTAATTTCTTTTTCCAGCGAAACGGTTCGTACAGTAATGGCAAGCGACTGGTCGCAGAGTTTGGGTTTAAAGACAGGTCAATACAAGGAGATTTTAAAGCCTTATATTGAAAAGCGAAAATCGAAATCTGCTATCAACATACAGCGTCAGGATATGGACGATTTGTTAATGGCATACGATCCTGAGAGCACGCCTTCTTATGTTGATGAAAATGAGGATTACAATCGTTTATATCGTCGATATGGTTTTTACCCTCAACTAAATAAATCAGGTGAGCCGGTATGTTATATGTTTAAAAATGCCAACGGTTCCGGACATATTCAGGTGGCTGATTTTTATATGATACCACTTCTTCACATCTACGATCAGGACAGCGAATACAACAAAAGGGTCATACAAATCAATCGTCTATATTCAAATCAGCCTCTTTATATTGAAATAAAGAGTAAATGTCTTGTAAAACTGAGCAGTTTTGAAGAGATTCTATTAAACGAAGAGGCTTTAAACTTTGAAAATGGGGACGACAAACAATTTAGAAAAATAAGGCAAGCGATGAGTTACAATTATATAAAGTGTTCAGAATTAAAGATTTTTGGACAGCAATCTGAAAATTTCTATGCTTTTTCTAATGCTATTTTCCACGAAGTGGAAGGGGAGTTTCGAGTTGATTACGCTAATGACTTAGGTGTTATGTCTCACGATGAAAAAAACTACTACACACCTGCTTACAGTAAGATTTATTCCGGACTTCGAAAAGATTCAGATCGGTACGAGCAACACCGGTATTTCATTTACAAGGATATTCCGGAGGGAAAACGCTGTACCTTCGGAGAATGGACCTCGTTGATGGATGAAGTCTATAAAATAAATGACAATGGTAAATGGGCGGTTATATATGCCATTATGTGTGCATTCCGTTCTGACATACATATAATTGACAGATTATTTACTGCTTTATTTTTTGTTGGTCCTACAATGTCAGGAAAGACACAGATTGCTATTTCTATCCGTTCATTGTATGTCGATCCTCAGGCTCCCAGTTTCAATTTAAACTCCGGTACTGATGCTGCCTTTTTTACTTTAATGGAAGGATTCCGTGATGTTCCTCAAGTTTTGGAAGAATATAATAATAAAGACATCTCAAAAGATAAATTTCAAGGATTGAAAGCCATCACCTACGATGGTGATGGTAAGCAGAAGCGGAAAGGTGTTTCCGATCGTGAGATCGACACTTCAAAAGTCAATAGTCCAATTATCATATTAGGGCAGGAGACCCCTGAAAAAGATGATAATGCGTTAACAAACCGGGTTGTACTTTGTGAGGTGCCAAAGCGTAATGAAGAATACACGAAAAGAGAGATGGAAGTTTTTCAAAAATTGAAAGATTATGAAAAGTGCGGTCTCTGCAACGTTTTATTTGAAATATTAAAGCTTCGTCCTTTGGTGCGGTCTCATTTTAAAGAATTAGAGCGGAAGGTTAATAAGGAATTAACCGATGCCGTTCTTTCCGGATCGGAAGCTTCCGGCGATATGGTGCGTATCATCAAGACTGTTTCTCTATTTTTGTCGATGTGTAAACTCCTTGAAATATACGCTCCTGATTTAAAGTTACCTTTTACTTACAAAGATTTTTTTCAGATCGCGAAAAATAAAGTAAAATGGCAGATAGAACTTATTTCGCATACGGACAAATTAGCCGGATTCTTCAAAGCGATAGAAGTAATGATCAATACGAACACCATCAAAGAGAATCGGGATTATTCCATTTCTCAGCCGGGTCGGTTAACATTAAAGACCGGAGGTAATGATACAAAACAAATAATGATGCCGACGGCTGATACAAAGGTTTTATTCATCCGTTTATCCATCTTATTTTCGTTATATTCAAAGTCCTCTTACAATGCAGAAAACGCAACACTATCCACGATAGAACAAAATATACGTTCTAACCCGGCGTATATAGGTGTTGTAAATAGCCGCAAATTTATTTGGCAGGAGGTTAATGAAGTACCTCGATCAGCGCTAAATGATAGTACCTTTAGTACGGAGATGGTGAAGGTCATGGAGAAACGGGAGCAAGTCAGCTCTTGTATCGCTTTAAATTACGATGTTTTTCGGAAATATTTTGATATAGATCTAGAGCGGGGTGGCTCTCCGGAATCGGATATTACTATACAGGGAGGTTTAAAAGAAGCTCAACTTCCTGATTTAGAAACCCATGAGAAACGACCATTTTGATAATGATGGCTATAGGTTTTCCGTTTTCGGAATAAAAAAGATTGAAGATAATAATTATCATTAAAAATACAATTTTCAATGATTCTAAAATAAAGAGTTATGGAACAAAAATTTGAATTTAAAGGAAATTTAGTCAGGATGAAGACTGATTTAGAAGAACGGTATTGGTTTGCAGGTATTGATGTTTGCAATATACTTGGGTATGCTGATTCTTATCAAAAAATTAAAAGTTTAGATGAAGATGAATATAGGCTTGACCGTATTGTAGACGGTCAAGGTAAACAGAAAGAGACCTTGACCGTAAATGAATTTGGGCTATATTCCTTAATTCTGACAAGCATAAAACCTGAGGCTATAGAGTTCAAACGCTGGGTAACGCACGATGTTTTGCCAGCGATCCATAAAGCCGGACGATATACTACAGAGCAGGAACGTAATCGGGAAGAAATTGTATTAAAAATAACCTCAAAGCTTCGTTCTTTCACCTCAGAGAAAGAAGAACTTCAAAGGCAACTAAACAAT
>JAVXFZ010000123.1:0-5316 GCA_036657595.1 Odoribacter sp.
ATAAAAAGCAGCTTTGTCAAAAAAATTGCCACGATATAGTCCTGCTAATGTTATTTGTTGCATTACCTCGTATATAGCGTTGCGACGGTCTTTATCACTAATGATTTGATATTTTGAGAGCATCTGCTCGAAAATAGTATTCATCGTTGTAAAAGTTTAAGTAGGTTCATTATTGTTGCCCTTTTTTTGTTAACTTTTATACACTGCTCAAAAATAGATTTATCCATTTGATAAAAAACCTCCATATCGAAGCGGAGATTCTCTTCCAAGTATGCCAGTACATCTTTTTGGAATCGTAGATTCAGATTTGGAGTATGTATAATTAAGTCGCAGAGTGCCTTTTCGGGAGAAGCGATAAGAAAGGAAGTCAGTCCTTTTATCTCTTGTCTTATGCCAATTGAGAAATACTCCTTTGGGCATTGTGTGTATTGAAACGTTCCAAGTGAGTTTTTAAACTCTTTAGAGTGTTTTGTAGTTAGTGATCGAACAGTGTGGACACTCTCAGGAATTAAACCATAATAGCGTAATGCAAATTCCATTGAAACGTAAGATGGTCCATATAGATGATTAGCAATAAGTTCTTCAGATAGAAGCTTGCCGCTCACATTGGGAGATACAACGTACATACCTTTTTTTAGCCTGATAAGTTTACCGGACTTTTCAAGCTCACTAATTTTATTATGAACTGACTTGTAGCCAGAAAATATTGATTTTAGTATCGTAAAATCAATGGGTGTATTACCAAATTCAGAGAGTAGTTCCATATCTTTCACTTCTTGTTTACTGCAAATATAGTCAAAATATGAATAGATAATACTTTTTTATTAAATTATCTATTCCGAAAGCTACTATGCAGTTGGATTTTCAATGACTCTAACTTATCTGCTATAATTTGTTTATACCGCACTTTTATATCATCGGGCAGAAACGATATGTCGACAAACTCAAACCACTTGTCAGATGCTTTTTCAAATATCTTTTCCCATTCATTAAAACGATGGTTTTTATCTTCTAATTTCTTATTAGAAATTTCAGCCTTGATTCAATTGACTTTTATTTATGCGATTTCTATTTTACTTCTACCGTTGATCGTTTTTACTACTCTTATTTGGGTTGTGATGCGTTCTGTCATCTCGGCAACGTGCGAAATGACCCCAATTTTGCGACCTTGCGTTTGCAGACGTTCCAGTGCATCCATTGCCACCCGCAAGGTGTCGATGTCGAGAGAACCGAAGCCTTCGTCTATAAATAGCGATTCTACTTTCATCCGATTGGAGGATAAGGAGGAGAGCCCCAATGCTAAGGCTAATGATATTAAGAATGATTCGCCGCCGGAGAGGGAATGTACGCTGCGAATTTCGCCCAACATATCTAAGTCGATGACTTGTAGGGCTAATGTGTCCGGTATCCGCTTTAGTTGATAGCGTTTGGAAAGTTCTTGCAGGTGTTTGTTGGCATAGGTGAGCAGGGCTTCAAGGGTGTAACCTTGTGCCAGCACTTTGAATTTCCCTCCGTCTGCCGAACCGAACAGGTCGTTTAATTTTTTCCAGTTGTCAGATCGTGTATTCTTTTCTTCCAGTTCTTTCTCGAATATTTTTATTTTTTCTTTGCCCTTGTTGTGGTTCGCCCATAGAATGTCGATTTCGGTATTTCGAGCTGTCTTTTGTTGAAAGAGGGAATTTCTTTCAGTCAAAGCTGTTTGTAAGGTTTCTTTTATTTCTCCCTCAGCCGGTTTTGCTTCTGATTGATGGTGCTTTTCGCGTGTTTGCTGTCGTTCTGTTAAAGTCGCCTGTGCTGATGTCTTGTTTGCGCGAAGTTTATTTAATGCTTCTCTTTCTGTGGCGATCCAATGAATATCTTTTGACAGCCATTCCGTTAGCCGCTCTATGGGGATTGTCTCATTTTTAGAGCGTATCCAATCGTTTACTTCTTTTTGAAGGACCTCACTGCGCATCGTGAGTTTTGTGGTATCACCGGATATTTGTGTGATGCTGCCCGTGTATTTCTCGTTTAGGGCACTCAATTCATTTTTCTCGTTGTTCAATAGGGTCAGTCTGTCGGATAACTCTTTTCTCTTTTCTGTATATGTCTTTTCAACTTTGTCGGTGTCCTGCTCACCAAATAATTTGATTCTTGATTGTTGTAGCTGCTCTAAGGCTTGCAGACTGTTTTTCTGTTTTAGTTCTTTGGAAATCAATGTATTTGTGATCTCCACAATGTATTCTTGTTGGAGCGTTAAGGTGGTCTTTAAGTGAGCGGTTTCTTCGTATGCTTTGGTTAGTTCGGCGGTATATTGATTCCAACGACCGGCAAGTTCTTGGAGGGTGTTTTTTAAAACACCTTGTTTCAATAGTTCTTGCCACGCTAATGGATGGAGAAAATCGCTTAATTTTGTTGTTGCTTCGCGGGATTGTTGGGCGTAACTCTCGATGACCGATTGCAGGCGGATGTGTTCGCTTTTGCGTTTTTCGATGTTTTCTGTCAGTGTTGTGATACGATTGGCTACTGCCTCTTTTGCCTGTCCTAATTTCTTTTCCTCTAAACTTTCGCCTTGCACACCGCTCATCGGATGATGTAAACTTCCGCAAACAGGGCAGGGCGTGTTGTCTGTTAATTTTGCTCTGAGTGTTGCTATTTCAGCCGGGAGCAAGTTGTTTAAGCGTTCGGCTTCTTGTTTTTGTTCCCCCAATTGATAGACGTCGTTGTCCAATATTTCTTTAGAGGCTGTTAGGGTCTTGTTGTTGTTGGCTCCTTGTTGGGTGGCAATGGTGAGGTCGTTCAGCAGGTTGATGATTAAGTCCATTCTTGGGACAATCTCTTTGTAGGAGCTGTTGGCTTCTAACCATTGGTTGATTTTCAGGATATTTTGTCCGGTCGTCTCGATTGCTTTTTGTGTTGCGACAATCGTTTTTTCTATTTTCGCCTTTGCCTCAACAGCCTGTGTGTATTCTTTGGTGGCATCTTGGGCATTCTTGTGGGCGTCGATCATCCGAACGTCTAATTCACGCGTTTGCCTGATTTGGGGTTCAATCGCTTCAAATGCCTCGTTGTGTTGTTTTTGCAGCGCATTACACTCTTTTAATTTGTCGGTTACTTTTTGCAGGTGTTCCATCGTAGCCTTTCGCATTGATTCTTGCTTCGTGAGATTCTCCTGATTGCAGATGATCTGTTTTTGTGCGTTTCTCCATTCGTTGAAACGATCCCGGATTTCTTGCACCCGATCCATTTGGAGCAGATAGTCGTATCTCGCTTTTGCCTCGTCAATGGCAGATTGCGAAGCTGCTAACACGTGTTCTGCCTGTTGAATGCCGCTGTTTAAAATTTCTTCATCCGTCAGCCATTTTATTTTAGCCGTGAAGATGAGTAGTTCATTTTTCAGGCTTTCTACTTCTTGTTGAATTGCGTGTTTTTCGGCGGCGAGCGTCTCTAATTGCTCTTCTGAAAGGAGTTCTATGTCTTTGATCCGTTCTTTTAATAAATTCAGCTCTTGTTCGGCAGCCTTTGCTTTTTCATAAATGGAGGTTGAAATGCGGGAATAGATGTCTGTTCCCGTTAATTTTTCCAGTAATTCGGCTTTCTCTTTTTGTGTCGCTTTCAGAAATGTGGCAAAATCACCCTGTGCCAGTAAGACGGCACGTGTAAATTGTTCAAATGTCAGTCCGATCAATTCAACGACTTTGGCTAATAATTCAGTTTTTCTTCCTTGTATTTCGAGGTTTGCAGACAAATTAGTTAATCGAAATTCTGTATTTTGCAGAGATCCGTCTACTTTGTCGCGGGAGCGTCTGACACTCCAACGTGATTGAAATTTTTCACCGCCTAATGAGATGAAATCAACTTCCGCATATCCGTCGCTTGTGCCGCGCCTTAGGATATTGCGACTATCTTTTTGGTTGATCGTCCTATCTTTTACATCTGCGATTTGAATGTTGTTTTCGGAAGCGCGGTTTGTGCGGGGAGTGTCGTCGAAGAGAGCCAGACACAAAGCGTCAAGTAAGGTCGATTTTCCGGAGCCCGTGCTGCCTGTAATTGCAAAAATTCCTGCTGATTTTAAGGGTTCTGCTGCAAAGTCAACTTCAAATTCTCCTTCTAAGGAGGCAAGATTTTTTCCTCGAATGGCTATTATTTTCATCGTTCTATCTCATTTATGACGCTTTGCAGCAGGTCTTTCATTTTAGCAGGCATCTCCTCGCCACCATATTTGCGTTTGAAAATGTCGGTAGCCATCTCCATCGGATGGATGGTTTGAAGCTCTTCGTAAGTGATGACTTTCGACGCTGTATCGCCCTTGGGCGTAACGGCTACGATACGTGCCAATCGCACTGCTTTTGTTTTTAATGCTTCCTCTATTTGGTATCGCAGCGAAGGTTCCGGTTCGGTGATGTATACTTTTATTTCAAGATAGGGGGAGGTTTCGGAAATTTCGCCCTCCGGAAGTTCTGCTATCGAGTGGAGCACTTCGTCGAGGGGAAGTGCTTTTTGTGGGAGGCTCAATAGCTTCACGGGCGTATCAAAGTCGATGCGTTCGATCTTGGTATCGGAATCGCTGATGTCTACGAATACGACCCCCTGTCGGTTGTTTTTTTCGGCAAATGACATCGGTAGGGGAGAACCGGCATAGCGGATGTTTTCACGTCCGGATACTCTTTGTGCCCGATGGAGGTGTCCGAGGGCGGTGTAAGCGATCTCTTTGGCAAAAGAGTCGGGCGATATACATTCTAATCCCCCGATGACGGTTCGCTCTGAACGGTCGTTTTCTGAAATTTCCGAACCGGTAGCCTGTAAATGTCCCATAGCGATCAATGGCTGTCGCTTGTCTTTGGTCAACTCGTAAAGTGTCTGATACATTTTTTGTACTCCCTGCGAATACGTTTCTGCTTCCGGATAGTCGCCCTGTCGGAGATAGGGCACTGCTAAGCAATATCCGCCTTTATACAGCGGAATCACTAAGTGATTGAAATCAATTTCTCCCTCTTCTGTGCGCTTAACGACTCCCCGAACCGTGACACGGATCATCTCTAACAGTGCATTCGGCGATTCCAATCGTGCCGCAGAATCGTGGTTCCCGGCGATGATAATGATTTGCAAGTCCGGATTTTCGTTTGTGATGTCGCACAAAAAACGATAATACATTTTTTGAGATTCCGCCGATGGATTGGGGCTATCAAATATATCCCCGGCGATCAACAGCACATCCGCCTCCTTGGTGCTGACCTGTTCTTTCAGCCACGTCAAGAATCGGGTGTGTTCCATTTTTCGATCGTATTCAAAAAATGTTTGTCCTAAATGCCAGTCTGCAGTGTGGAGTAGTTTCAT
>JAVXFZ010000124.1:0-5064 GCA_036657595.1 Odoribacter sp.
ACAATACTCCTAAAGGTCCAGGATCACTTTCTTTGCCCTATCGTACAGAATTTAGTCGGGATGAGAAATCTTTTAGCACAGCAAAAGATATCATTGCATATATTGAAAAAGATCTAATAGAGGCTGATACTTTACTGGCTAAGGATCCTATGTATATAGAATTTCCGGTAGCATCTGATGATGAGACATTGTATTTGGATGATTTTTTAAGATATCGTTTTAAGAGAATGAACAGATATGCTGTTAAAGCATTGGCTGCTCGTGTATATATGTGGGCTGGAGATACTTATAATGCGGCAAGGATGGCAAAGGAAGTTATTGATGGTAAAGATAAGGACGGTAACAATTATTTTACTTTAATTACTGATAATTCTAATGACAGGATTTACTCATCTGAACTTATTTTTTCACTTAGTGTAGCAAAGTTTGATGAACAAGCAGAAACTGATTTTGCTATTTCACCCTATTCAACGAGTTTTTATATATATGATAAGTCAAGACTTGACGCAATGTTTGATATTACGACCGATGGTGCTAATGATATGCGTTATAGAGAAGGACAGGGATTTTCTTATAGCTCGAAATCAGCAGTTTCTTTAAAATACCAGCAGAAGGGTGCTTATTCTTTTGCAATAGAGAATACAATTCCTTTGATTCGTTTATCTGAAATGTATTATATTATGTCAGAATGTGAAACAGATCTTGCAAAATCGGCTAATTGGTTATCCCAAGTGCGTGCAGCAAGAGGAATTGATGATGTGAAATCCTTTAAGGATACAAAAGAAAAAGAATATAATATTATGAAAGAATACCGAAAAGAATTTTATGCAGAAGGACAGCTTTGGTATTATTATAAACGGCTTGCTTATAAAACTTTCCAAAATTGTCCAATGACGATAGATATGACAGAGTCAAATTATCGGTTTTCTATTCCTGATAATGAGAAAGAATTTGGGAAAGTGAATTAAATTGAAAGATGTAATAAATACATAGAATAATCCAATAGACTTAAAATAAATATAATATGGTAAGGAATTGTTTTAAATATTTATTGGGGCTGATTTTGGGAGTAATACTCTTAAGCGGTTGCCATTATGCGGAAATGATAGAATATAATGATATTCCGAGAATTGTTTTTGTTGGTACAGACAAGAGAGGTAATGATAGTTATGATGTTTCGACATTGCATACTGCATTGAATTTTGGTCTTCATCTGAAAGGAGATTCTATTCAGTGTGATACAATAGAGGTAAAGATTCGTTTATTGGGCGACATAATGGAAAATCCTTTAAAAATATCTTTGAATACTGAGCCTGTTGAGAAATATCCTGAAGCAGTGATGGAATTTCTGAATCCTTATTCATTAAAGGATTCTGCTTATAGTGCAACCTTGAAAGTTGTAGTGAACCGTCCTGCAGAACGCCATAAAGAATATAAAGCAAATATAGTATTTGATTTTGCAAATTCAGATGTGGCGATGGGATTAGATACCTTACAGTATTATGCCATTAGTATTACAGATGAGGTTACTTATGAATTGCTGAAGATCGAGGAAGAAGATTGGACGGATTATATTCAACCAACAATAGGAGTTTACAGTGAAAACAAGGCACGTTTTATGATTATGACTCTGAAAATGACAGATTTTGGTACATTGACTTATTCCTGGGTACTTCGACGTAATGCTGTATTGCTCAGGAAGGCTTTAGATCATTATAATCAAGTAAATTCTGACAATAAGCTAAAAGATGAGAATGGTAATTTTATTAGCTTTGATCCTGAATAAGTCAAAAGACTTATGTATTATCATAAAATATTGATATTTATTTAATAGAGATTATGAAGAATAAATTTTTATTATACGGCTTTTGGTTTCTGATTATTATAATAGCTACTGGTTGTTATGATGATGAAGGAAATTATAATTATGACGCAATCAATGAGGTTGGTGTCGGAATAGAGAAAACTTATGGCGTTCGGAAAGTAGATACTATTTTTGTCATTCGGCCGCAGATTAAACAAACTTTGGCAAAAGATACATCAAATCTTAAATTTGAATGGTATTATAATACTTTTTCGGATCAGATGAAAGGAACATTGGTTAGTCGTGCAGACACTGTTGCTGTTAAGATTGATCCTAAAAATAGTAAATTTTCGTATAACCATTTTTTACGTTTTTATATTACAGATACTCGGACTGGGGCGAAATATTTGTTTCCTGTTAAAGTGAAAGTTATCAAACCGTATGAAGGGGCTTGGATGTTATTGCATACACAAAATGGAATGACAAAATTGGGAGCTGTGGAATACATTGGAGAAAATATGGAAGCGAGCGATGATGTTTATTTTAAAGAAAAAGGCTCCCGTTTAAAAGGGAAGCCGATAAAATTAGGTTCTGCAAATTATTTTGATGCTTTCTATAATCCTAGATATTCTCCGACTACTTTGTTATATTGCTTCACGGATGATCCGGAAGAATCAGGGATATTGATGCAGGATAAAGGATTTAAACTTTACGATAGTATTCCTCGTTACGTTTATCCCGGTCATATTCAATATTTTGATGTTACAAAGATGGGGGTTTGTGAAGGAGAAATGTACGGACGTATTTGTATTTGTAATGGATATCTTTTTCAGGGATCTACCGGTGAATCTAAATTGTATCGGGTAAATCCGTCTGAACAGGTGACCGGTAAGGTAAATATTACTCACGGGACTTGTGTTGGATGGACTTCTTTGGTATTTGATAGCGAAGGTCATCGTTTCTTGCATTTTAGGAATGATAATAATTCAAATTATAGTTACTCTAATTTTGATGAGGCAGCAGAAAACACCAGTGTGATGGATTATATTAAGAAAGATGAGAAAAATGTTCCTGGAATTGATTTAAATAAAATTGATGAGAATCAAAAGATGGTATATATGGGAAGTGGTTATTGGTATGGATCTTCAATGAGGGCTGCACAAGCTAGAATGGCTGCTTATGCACTGACCATTAATGAAAAATTGAATTATACTTACGTATATGAGTTTCACGGATATCCATTGTGGGGCAGTGATGGAGAAGATTATCCTTTTACGTATTATGCAGCCTTCAAAACTCCTTCTGGGATCACGGAGAAAACACCTATGGCTTCCAGTTGCACTTTCAATAGATTATTGTTTTATGCCGTAGATAATAAAATATACCGTTTAGATTTTGGTGCCGGTGGTAATTCAACATTGATTTATCAACATCCCAATGCTGAGGCAAAAGTTGAAATTATGAGATTTGCACGCAAAGATGTAGGTTCAGAAAAAACTTACGAAGAAACATTTGCTGATTATGGTTCTTCTGTATTTCGTAGTTTAGGGATAGCATTTAATCTGCCCAATGGTAATGGTGAATTTGTGGTCTTGAATCTCACTTCAGCAGGGAAAGTGGATAAAAATGGTAAATATCCATCGGAACAGCTGCATCAGAAGTTCGGGAATATTAAAGATATTATGTTTATTTAATAATTTATAAAAATATATCGGGATTTGAATATCTAAGAGATAGGAAAATTCCCGGTATATTTTTTATTTATTTATATGAAGGGTTATGAAATATTATACGTTGTGTCTGTTATTTTTATATATTGTTATTGGATGTCATTGTGAGGTAAAAAATACTGTACATCTGTTTGGACAACTAAAGGATATGGGAACGCAGGAGGTATTGATGCGTTATGATGGGACGGCCTCGATGATCGGAGATAGTCGGAATGTGATCTTGCGGACAGATACAGAAGGACGGTTCGATACGCTATTGCCCTTAGAGAGATCAGAGTTCTATTCTATTAGCCGAAATACACTTTATCTATCCCCTGGTGATGATATAGAAGTTGTTATCACTCAGAACAACCAAGAAGCTCAGTTTAAAGGGAAAGGTGCAGAGGCAAATATATATATGAAAGACCGTTTGTTTCCGAAGGGGGGATCATATCTGGAAGGTGGTGCGAATGTCAAAGAGAATTTTCGACAAACTCGGCAAGTGATTGAGCGTTTGGCAGAAATTCGGGAAGAACAATTAGCAAACTTGAAGGGAGTGTCAACGGAGTTTAAAGAATTAGAGCGGGCACGAATTTATGCAGATGTGATAAACAGTTATTTTTATTATAATTCGTATGCTTTAGAATATAAAGGAAAAAGTCAGGAAGAAATTCGTGAGGCGGAGAGGCGTAACTTGTTGGAAGTAGTGCCGTCAATAAATGAAAAGGTGAAATATCTAAATGACGATCGTTTTTTAAACGTAGCTGTTGTTCGGAATATCCTTTTTTATAGGGAAGATCCTGCTTATGAAGTTTGTTTGAAAAACTATAAACAGACTCGTCGTAGTTATGAGCTTTATGAAGGATATAAGAGAGTATCGGCATTACGACAAAACTTAAATCAGAAGGTGGTGGACGACATCCGTGCTTATATTGAAGAAATGTCACAAGTTGATTTTGCAATAGAATTGAAAACAAAATTAAATCAAGCTGCTCGATTATTGTCTGGACAGTTAGCTCCTGATTTTGTGATGATAGATACTGCTGGAAACCGAAAGTTATTAAGTGATTTTAAGGGAGAGATCATTTATATGGATTTGTGGGCAACTTGGTGTGGACCCTGTATTCAGGAATCGCCGGCATTTACAAAACTAAGTAAAAAATATCCTTCAATTCGTTTTTTACAGATTTCGAGGGATGAGCAAAAAGAATCTTGGTTAAGCTATCTTAAACATAAAAGTCATACATTGCCACAATATAATTCAGTAGATACTCGTTTGATTGAAGGCTGGCAGTTGTTCTATATACCACGTTTTATTTTGATTGATAAAGAGCAAAAGATTATCAATGCTTATGCTCCACGTCCTTCTTCGGATGAAATTATACCGCTATTAGATTCTCTTTCTCATTAGTGATTATAATACATTTAAAAGAGCCTGTCAGTTGTTGTATTTTAACTCAACATCGACAGGCTCTTTTTTTATGGTATGATTATTAAATTATGATTTACTGCTTAACCCGCTTCGTTCCAATAGGGCGTTGACGGTAGGTT
>JAVXFZ010000125.1:0-5056 GCA_036657595.1 Odoribacter sp.
CTGCCAGCGTGTCCTTCGGACGTCCTTACAGCGGTGCCCGTCCGGTTGTATTTTCGGGCTATTATAAATATACGCCGAAAAAGATCAATGAGGGCAGCTATCCGGGATCGCTGATGACGGATGAGTGTCATATCTATATCCGTCTGTGGGATGCCGGCGGCAAGCTCATTGGATCGGCGGAATTGATTGAAAACAAAGAAGTGACAACTTATACTCGCTTTTCGCTTCCGATTGTCTATACAGACTTGAAAGCAAAACCTGCTTCGATGACCATTGTGGCAACTTCCAGCCATTACGGCGGTGAGTTTAGTGGAGCTAAGGTCGTTGGACAGGTGGGAGCCGGAAGTACATTGTGGGTGGATGAGTTTGAATTGTCATATTACAAGTAGATGAGAAAATTAGTATTCGTTGTTTCCCTACTGATCGGCTTTGTTGTCGCGGCTGAAGCTCAATTGAAATTCGACCGCGAAATAAAAACAGGGCTCTTTGTACCCAAAGGCGCTTGGTTGGTCGGGACAACATTTTCTTATTCCGAGATGAGGAGTACGGATTTTAAATTTATGGTGCTGAAAGACGCAAACGGCGATGGCTATACATTCAAAATAAGCCCTTTTTGCGGTTATTTCTTTGCCGACAATATGGCTGCCGGTCTGCGGCTTGCCTATTCCCGTTCGTACACGAATCTGAAAAATATAGACTTGGATTTGGGGGACGACTTGAATTTCAATGTCGCCGACCAAACTTATTTGGAGCATAATTTTATGGCATCCGGCTTTCTCCGCACCTATATGGGATTGGGAGCAAGCAAAGTATTTGGCTTTTTCAACGAAGCCCGCCTGTCTTACGGCTGCGGACAAGGGAAGGAAACTTCCGGCAAAGGAAACGAAAAAACAGGTTCGTATCAAACGATCCATAACCTGCAAATAGGTGTCGCTCCCGGTTTGGCTGCTTTCGTCACCAACTTTTCGGCTGTCGAAGTGTCGGTCGGCGTGATGGGTTTTGACTTTAAATGGATCGACCAATCCCGGAATCAAGTGGATTCCGGAAAGTTTGTGAAAAGTTCCGGTAACTTTAAAATCGACCTGTTTTCTATTAATATAGGTATGACATTTTATATATAAAAAGATGCGAATACGACTGATATATATCTGCCTTTGCCTGTTCACCCTCTGGTCGTGCATCAAAAACGATGTCCCCTATCCTTATATTCCGGGAAATATACTGGAAATGAAGGTCGAAGGACAAACCGGTGCTGCTGAAATCAACGCGGGCGAACGGACGGTGAGAATTACCGTCGACGATCGCGTAGACTTGGAGAATCTGAAGATATTGAAACTGAAAACATCGGATTACACCGCCCTGTTTCCGGATTCAACGGCGTGCGTGAGGTATGTCAAATTCCCCCGTATGGGATTCGACTCCCTAAATGCGTTGCCCTCGTCCGCCAATACCTGTATGCGCTTTTCGCGTCCGGTGATCTTTTTATTGCAAACGTATCAGGACTATCTATGGACGGTGCGGGTGAAACAGGTGATTGACCGGGTGATTCGCGTGCAAAATCAGGTGGGCAAAGCCGTCGTAGATGAACAGAACCGTATGGTTTTGATCTATGTCGCTTCCGATCAACCGCTGAATACCATTCAGATAGAAGAGTTGACCTTGGGAGGAGCAGAAGCAACGATATTGCCGGATCCGACTACCGTTCACAACTTCTTCCGTCCTCAGAAATTTATCGTATGCCGCTTGGGAAAATATTTTGAAGAGTGGACGGTGGATGTCGTCCAGACCGCCTCCATCGGTTCGACCGGCGAAGCCGATGTTTGGGCTCGCCACGCAACGGTGGTCGGTGGCATCAAACAAGGGCTCACTCCCGGTGTCGAATACCGGAAAGAAGGCGAAACAACGTGGACGACTTTAGCAGCCGATGCCATCCGTATGACCGGAGCAACGGCTTTTGAAGCGAAAATTACCGGCTTGGAAGATGGAACAACCTATACGTGGAGAATTGCCGTAGCCGGACAAACCAGCGGTGAGGCTTCGTTTACAACGGAAAAGATCAGCCTCGTTCCTAACTTGAATTTCGATACGTGGATACAAAATGGCAAGAACTGGTATCCCAATCCGGTGGCAAATAACTACGACGATCCTCAAGCTTATTGGGCAACCGGGAACGAAGGAGTGACTTCGACCTTGGCGGGCGGAAATGAAGCGAATACCACGCCGGTGACGGAAGCCGTCAAGGGAAAAGCTGTTCGGATGGTGACATTGGGCAAGATTAATTTGGTCGGTGCCGCTGCCGGCAACCTGTTTGTCGGGACGTATAAAACCAATATGACCTCGCCATCAAAAAGCGTTTCCTTCGGTCGACCCTTCTCAGGAGCCCGACCAACGGGTTTCAAAGGTTGGTATCGCTATAAATCAATGCCGATAGATTACATCGGTCACCCCGAAGACCTGAAAAATGATCAATGCCATATCTACGTCCGCCTTTGGGATAGTGGAGATAATTTGATCGGACAAGGTGAGTTTATCGGTTCAAAAACAGTCACCGCTTATACACAATTCGGCTTTGATATTATCTATACGAATCCCAAAGCACGCCCGGCGAAGATGACGATTGTCGCTACCTCCAGCCGCTATGGAGGTGATTTTACCGGCGCAAAGGTGAGCGGATCGGTGGGAATTGGAAGCGAATTGTTTGTGGATGAATTTGAATTGTTATACGATTGAGAAACAAAGACTTTGACCCCTAAAGGACATCGTCGATAAAGAAATAAAAAAAACAGAATGCGAAGTATATATTTGACGATAATATGGATGAGCTTGTTGGCTTGTTGGAGTTGCCGGGAAGAAACCGACACCTGCCAACAAGGACAAATCAGACTGACATTAACGGATCGGGTGGCGAGTAAGTCATTGCCCGACGAGTTATCGCCCGCGCTGACCAACCTGTTTACCGTGCAGATGGAAGATAGCATCACCAACCGATTGGTATTCAAGGGTACCTGTGCCGATTTTAATGCCAAACCGCAATTGTTTCGGGGCGGCAAATATGCCATCGAAGCCCATTACGGCGAAGATCTACCCTTAGCGATGGATGCACCTTATTACGCCTCAGAAGTAAAACATATCACTGTCAAAGCCGGCAAGGAACAAACGGTCACCTTACTCTGTACGGTGGGAAATGCGCTGGCTTCTTTTGAGTTGACGAATCAGGATAAATTAGAAAAAGTACTGAAAAACTACTACATAGAAGTGGTCGCATCAGGACAATCCTTGAAATGGACTCCCGGATCAACAGCACATCCCTATTTTAAGGCAGGTAGTAAAGTGGTGTTATACCTGAAAGGCACTTGGATCGAAAATAACCAACCTTATCGTAGAGAATTTGCCAACATTTTTCCTGCGGAAAAAGGAAAAAGATATAATTATCGACTGAAATTCGACACCTCGAATATCACCGGTGCGATTCTCGACATTCAGGTCGATGCCTCCGTGGAAACGGTCGCCGTCAACGAAACTTTACCTCCTGCGTGGCTGCCAAAGCCAAAGATTACGGCGGATGGGTTTGATGAAAGCCATTCGTTGACCTATACGGAAACCGGGGACGCGAAAACTGCTGTCCTCCGCTATGCTGCTGTCCGTCCGGTGGAGGAAGTGGAATTGACCCTGAACTTTACAGATCCTAAGCTCTCCCCCTTGAATAAGACCTATCGCTTTTCAACGATGACAGCGGAAGAGAAAGCAGCCTTGACGAAGGCGAATATCATTTTGCCGTCGCTCGATGGCGTGGCGACCTCCGGCGTGATTAACTTGACCGCGATGACCTCCCAATTGTGGACAAAAGAAGGCGGCTTGACCGCCGATAACCAAATCCGACTGCGAGTGAAGGCGAACGATCGCTGGAGCGAGGAAACGGCTTATACCATTAAAACCATTAAACCATTTTTCCGCATCGGCGTGTTGCCCGGAAATATTTGGACCAAAGAATTTACGGCAACAAGCCTGAGTGCCGATAGTGTGAAAACAGGCAATTTTACCCGTTTTACAGACATTAGCTATGAATTTAGCCCCGACGGCAACCAATGGACGGCTTTGACTGCCGATCTACGCAAAGAGGGATTAACACCCGGAACCACTTACTATGTCCGCCCCAAATACCGGGGGACCGTTCCGGGCGAAGCAAGCGAAGTGAAGACCTATGAAGCGTTGAGTGTTCCGAATGCTAATTTAGACGGTGGGTATGACCAAGAATTTCCAATGAAAAAAAATCCTTTATATATTTTTAAAGGAGGATGGATAGATACGAGAAATTCTTTAACGTGCCATTCTAAAGGAACAAACGCATTCTATGTATCTAAATCGGGGACATTGCCGGAAACAGATAATGGTAGCACCGTCGCCCACTTGATGACCATTGGTTGGGGGCAAGGGAATACTTGTAATGTCGGTAAAAAAGCGGGGAGCCTCATTAAAAATATTTCGGCGGGGATTGTGTGTGTAGGCGATTATCGAGAAGATCAAGATTCTGTATATGCTAAAGCCGCTTTTATTCGTCCGACGAGGCTTTCATTTGTCTATAAGGCTTCTCCTTACAATGGTGATAGCTATCTTGTTACGGCTTATTTGGTCAATATCACCAATCAAGTAGAAACTGTGATTGGTAAAGCCCGTTTGGAATCCAATGCTGTTCAACAAAACTATACAACAAAGGAACTAAACTTCAATTACGATGACCAATATGCTCGTTTACCTATTACACACCTGAGAATAGTATTTAAGGGAGGTACGCTGGAAGATGTTGATCATTTAGAAGATAAATTCCGAGATGCAAGTGTGTGGGATGGTTATGCTAATGCTTATATTGTGGGAAGTCAATTTTGGTTAGATACTTTTTCACTCCATTACGATAAATAATCTTTATGGCAGTTATGAAAATAAATTCATTTATATTATCCGTTTTATTATTCTCCTTATTCTCTTGCGTAGAATCAGAGGATCATCCGACCCCCATCGGTTACCTGTCGGTTGGAGGAATTGAGTTGAGCTGTGAGGG
>JAVXFZ010000126.1:0-4926 GCA_036657595.1 Odoribacter sp.
CTGCATTAGCTATGCTAAAAGAGTATCCATCAAAAAGAAGTATTGCTACAAAAAGAAAAAGTGCTGGATGGAGCAACAAAGTACTCATGGACATTTTGACTGTATGATTTTTTAATGCGTTTGCCCTGATGTTTTCGTTTCCTTGATTTGGTTTCTACTATATTTTTTATAACTTGCCACTGTTTATCAGTTAGGTTGGTTGGATAAATACTCATAACTTATGTCTTAGTAACCATAAAATTACGAAATAATATCCAACTAACAAACTGATATACAATATATTAATTCAATATTTTGTAATTCAAAACAGCTTCTTAAATGAAATGGGGGCGGTGTGGGCTTATGATAAAAAGGTCAAGACATTTATTCTTCCTGATGTTGACTTTAGATCTATTGGTTGGCTTTATGATATTAAGAAAGCGAGTAAAATAAATGATTCTATTGCTTTAGATTCCCTGCATGAGGATATGACAGGATATTATAAACTTCCTAAGAAAACAGGAGAATGGGGACGGCAACGGGAGATTTTTTTTAATAAATTATAATGATATCAAGAGAATCACAGACAGTAGAATTTAAGGAGTCGTGGCGGGATGAATATCTCAAAACGGTATGTGCATTTGCAAATACTGACGGCGGGACGTTTTATATTGGCGTGAATGATAAGGGGGAAGTTGTAGGTATTGATAAGGTAAAGAAACTTATGGATGATCTACCTAATAAAGTTATGAATAGTTTTGGACTTTTTGTAGGGATTCACATAAAAGAGAATAATGGATTGCCATACATAGAGGGGCGTGGAACACTTAAAATGATTGAAAATGCTCGTGAAGGTGGTTGTACTGAACCTGCATTTGCAGAATTTCAAGATAGTATTCTTGTTACTTTTGAGAAAAAAGAGTTTGGTGATACTATAAATGATACTATAAAAGCTGTTGATGAGCTTATTTTAGCACAACTAACAATGAATGATGGTATCTCTGCTCCTGAAATAGCAAAAAGAATAGATAAACCTCTCTCTACGGTGAAAAGATATTTAGGACAGATGAAAAAGGCAGGAAGAATAGAGTTTATAGGTGCATTGAAAACAGGAGATTATCACATAAAAAAATAAACATGCTTGTTTCTCAGTCTGATATAGATCTTTATAAATCCCTTTTTCGGGGACGGGAAGATGCGTATGCCGTAAGGTGGGAAAAGGAGGGAAGGAGTGGATACATGCCTGCTTATAAAGTAGACTGGGAAGATTATAAGAGATATAAAGCGAATGGAGGAACGTTTGCCAATTATGCCCGAAAAGAACATCTTCCATTTACAGACGGAGCACTCCTGGAACATCTTGAGGGGAAATCGACTATTGGCATTTATCCATTATTGCCAGATAACACCTCTTATTTTATTGCGGCTGATTTTGACGAGGAAAATTGGCAGGATGCAATAAAGCGTTTGTATGATGTTTGTCATGAGCACGAACTACCTGTTGTTGTTGAACGCTCGAGATCTGGTAATGGTGGGCATCTTTGGCTGTTCTTTGAAGAGAATATTCCGGCGTTTCAAAGTCGGAAGCTGATGTTTGACCTGTTATTACAAGCTGAAATACTCTCAAAATTTGAAAAAGAACCCAGCTTTGACCGATTATTCCCGAATCAGGACACCCATTCCGGTAAAGCGATGGGTAATCTGATAGCCTTACCCTTGCAAGGGAACTCATTAAAAAAAGGAAATTCCTGTTTTATTGATTTTGCAACAGGAATACCCTATGCAGACCAATGGGATTTTTTGAAATCTATACAAAAAGTAACGAAACAAAAAATAGAAAATCTCTTCCTCCAATTGTCAGGTTCGGTAAAAGAATATATTACTTCTACTTTTTCTACGGATCATTCATTTGAGCTTGAAATATACATTAAGGGACAAGTGTTCCTAAAGCGAATTCAATTGAATTCCAAATTAACTGAATTCCTCAGGGAAAATCTGAATTTTCTGAATTCTGATTATTTTGTGAAAAAACGGTTAGGTAAAACGGCTTATAATATTGAAAAATATTTTAAGCTGATAGAAGAAACTCCGGAAGGAATAATTATTCCAAGAGGTTTTGTTTCAACCCTGTTCGCATTTTGCAAAGCAGAGCATATTCCGGTGAAAATTGTAGATGAACGTCAAAAACGGGAATTAATCACGTTCCATTCTAAAATTGAATTACGCCCACAGCAAGAAGACGTGTTGGAAAAAACAGAAATAAAAGATTTTGGAGTGATCGTTTCTCCTCCTGGTTCGGGAAAAACGATTATTGCTTTGGAATTAATAGCCAGGAAAGAGCAGTCAACCTTAATTCTGGTGCATCGCAAGCAATTGTTTGACCAATGGATTGAACGGATACAGAGTTTTCTGGGAATCCCCAAAGATAAAATCGGACAAATCGGCAATCAGAAAGATAAAATCGGGAAAGAAATCACAGTGGCAATGATTCAATCGCTGACCCGTGAAAAATCATTGAAACTGATTCATGAGCAGTTTGGTATGATTATCGTGGATGAATGCCATCATATTCCGGCGAAGTCATTCCGGGAAGTGATCACTCAATTCAATAGTTTCTATCTGTATGGATTGACAGCGACTCCCAAACGTAAAAATAATGACGAAAAATTGATTTATGTTTATATCGGGAATATCCTTTATGAGATGTCGCAGAAAGAAGCTTTGGCGGAACAGACAAATAAAATCGAGATCAATATTAAGAAAACAGAGTTGTTCGTACCCTTTGATTACAAAGTGGATCAATATGAAACAGTATCACGGGTTTTGATTTACGACACTCAGCGTAATGCGATGATTATAACTGATATTGAACAAAATATTTCTCGTTTTAAATCCATTTTGGTTTTAACAGAGCGTAAAGCGCATATTGACATATTAAATCTGTATTTAAAAGACAAATATGAAACCATCGCTATTTCCGGTGACGATTCGGAACGGAGTCGGAAAAGCAAATTGGAACAAATTGAACAAGGACATTTTCAGATTATCATATCTACGGGACAATATTTTGGTGAAGGAATAGATATCAGTTCATTAGAGTGCCTGTTTGTTGTTTATCCTTTTGCCTTTGAGGGAAAATTAGTGCAATATATCGGACGAATACAACGTTTCGGTAAACCTCCCGTGATTTTTGACTACCGGGATTCAAAAATTGATTATTTTGATAAAATGTTCAAACAACGGAAACGTTATTACAATAAACTGATAAAATAAATCTGAAATGTCTAAGACTCAATTTAAAAAGCATTTGGAATCGCTGGATAAATCGGAAATAATAACCATGATTCTTGATTTATACGATTCCCATAAAGAAGTAAAGGAATATTTTGAATATCAATTAAACCCCAATGAAGAGGTAAGTTTTCTGAAATATAAACAGATCATAGAAAATGAGTATTATCCTGAACGTGGTGAACCTAAAACACGATTGGCTATTGCAAAAAAGGCAATTGCAGATTTCAGTAAATTGAAACCCTCTCCAGTGCTCGAAGCGGAATTGCTAATTTTCTTAGTTGAAATGGGATGTCAGTTCACTCATGACTATGGCGATATGTGGGAAGGATTTTATGATAGTATGGTGACTAATTTTGGCCGGGCGTTGAAGTTTATGGCAGCAAATGGCTTATTGAACAGATTTCGTTCGAATGCAGAATTGTGCTTAAAATACGCTTCTCCTTGTGGTTATAATTTCCCTGCTGAAATGGAAGAGGTGTTTTATGAATACTATGGAGAGTAATTAAATATTAATAAAGAATGGTATGGACGAAAATAGAGATGAGATTATTATATATCAAAATGAAGATGGGACGATCAATGTGGATGTACGGTTTCAGGATGAGACAGTTTGGCTCACACAGGAACAAATGGCTTCTATGTTTGGGAAAGGGCGGAGTACTATAACCGAGCATATTAGCAATATCTTTAAAGAGGGAGAGTTACACGAAGATGTGGTATGTCGGGAATTCCGACACACCACTCTGCATGGTGCAATAGAAGGTAAGACACAAGAAAAATCAGTAAAATACTACAATCTTGATGTCATCATTTCTGTTGGCTATCGGGTGAAATCACTTCAGGGCACTCAATTCCGTATCTGGGCTACGCAAAAATTAAGAGATTATATTATCAAAGGCTTTGTACTGAATGATGAGCGTTTTAAAACGGGTTCTTCTATGAACTACTTCCGGGAACTATTAGATAGAATTCGAGAGATTCGCTTATCTGAAAAAGTATTTTATCAACAAATAAAAGATATCTACGCTACAAGTATTGATTATGATCCATCCTTGGAAATGACTCAACGATTTTTTAAGGAGATTCAGAACAAACTATTATGGGCGATCAGTGGACAAACAGCAGCCGAATTGATTTATTATCGTGCTAATGCCGAACTTCCTCAAATGGGATTGATGTCAACTAAAATCCAGAATAAATTACGTAAAGCTGATATTGAAATTGCTAAAAACTATCTAAAAGAAGAGGAAGTATCAGCACTGAAACTTCTTGTTGAGCAATATTTAGCTTTTGCAGAAGCACAGGCATTGGCAAATAAGCCAATGTATATGAGAGATTGGAGCGACAAGTTAAGTATGATTTTAACGATGAATGAACGTAATGTAATTACCAATGCAGGAAAGATTTCTCATGAATTGGCTATGCAAAAAGTAGAAATAGAATATGATAAATATAAACAACAACAGATAGTTATAGAAAAACAGCAAAGTATTAAAGAATTGGATCAAGATATTAGAAGAGTGAAACAATTAGCAATTAATAAAAAAACTTCAACCAAATAAAGTTTTAATGAATGATTGCCGTTTTTCAAAATAAATTGGATCTTCTGCTAACAACAAACAATTTGACCATTGATATACATCCACAATGCAA
>JAVXFZ010000127.1:0-4897 GCA_036657595.1 Odoribacter sp.
CTACTCACAGCGATGCTTCAAAACAAAATAAATATGATGAAAAATAAAATTCTACACACGCTACTACTCTGTCGAAGAACTGCGTGGTTTCTTCCATCCGATGACCCATCACCCGCATTTAACATCGCTCTGTGATTTCCGAATTTCCGCGTGGTAATTTCCCGACTAATTCTTGTCTATTTCCAAAATATCCTTACATTTGCATAGAGTCGTTTAACGAGATGCAAAGCACAGAACATCAGTGCAGTTACATTGTCGCCAAATCGTTACCAAGAACTTTTTATTTCTCTACTTAGTTCTGTCATTCAGATAGATACGGGAAAGTTTCTTATCCTCACAAAGATAACACAAAGCTCCCCATTCTGCCTATACAAGATCAAAACAAACTGTATAAACCCTAAATCTCACCTGATCTATTATCAGCAAAATTTAGAGAGCATTTCTATCAATTCCAGTTTTTTTACCGGCTTTGTCATAAAATAATTACATCCAGCCTTCAATGCCGCATCTTTATCAGCATCAAAAGCATTAGCCGTCAAAGCAATAATTGGTATAGTATGGTTAAATTTTCGAATCAAAGCTGTTGCTTCCAAACCATTCATAACAGGCATTCTTATATCCATAAAAACAACATCAAACGGATGATCTTTAACTATTTCTACAACTTCTGCTCCTGTTTCAGCACGAGTTAAACGGTTATCATTAAGCATTTTCTTTATTAACAAGAAATTACTATCATTATCTTCAGCTACCAAAATATTTAAATTCTCTATTTTTAGTGTTGGAATAGGCAAATACGATTCAACAACTTCCACTTCCTTTTCTACTTCCGTTGATTGAGTTTTTTCAATAAATTCAACGTTTGTATACCCAATATACCAAAATTCAGAACCCACGTTGACTTTAGATTTAAAACCTACCTCACCACCTGTGCTATCAGCTATCGCCTTACAGATAGAAAGTCCTAAACCGGTTCCTTGAGCAAAATCATCTAATTTCTCAAATCGCCCAAAGATACGACTCTTCTTTTCATCAGATATACCGATTCCTGTGTCTTTTACATAGAGTCTTACCCGACCAGGCATACATTCATATCCCATCACAATCTCTCCTTGTTCCGTATACTTAATGGCATTCGTTACAAAATTTGTAAATATTTGTGTAAAACGATGCTTATCAAAATTAGTCACACATTTGGCATACGGATTAATCAATCGGAGTGTCACACGAGGATTTTTTATACGTTGTTTAAAGGATTGGTATAACTCATCACAAAGCTGAATTAGATTCAATTCCTGACGATTTATATCAATAAATCCTGCCTCTATCTTTGATAAATCCAAAATATCTCCGATCAATTTCAATAAAATTTCATTATTTGCTTCAATCAATTGTTTATATTCATTCTTTTCCTCCGGTTCCGCTACTTCTGCAAGAAGTTGAGAAAATCCAACAATTGCATTGAGAGGTGTCCGAATCTCGTGACTCATATTAGCAAGAAAAGCAGATTTCAGCTTATCAGATTTTTCCGCTTTATTCTTTGCATCAATTAAGTCCTGCTGATATTTCATATCTTCGGTTATATCTCGTTGAATAAAAATAATCACTTTCACGCATCCCTTTTTATCCTCTCGTGTGCTAAAAAGAAAATCATAATAGCGATAATCTTCATCTCCCGGATATAATACTCTCAATACAATATGATTCTCTAAAAGTTCTTGTTTGCCGATAACAGCATTCATCAATGCTATAAATCCCTCTCTTTCATCGGGATGAACACACCCACAGATAAATTCCAACGACCATCTTCCAATAATTTTAAACTGATCATTAAATTTATAAAACATTTTTTCATCTATCCGATAATTCCACGAGATCAATTTTCCTGCATTCAAAACCAATCCCAGCTCTTTTTGTGTCGATTTAATTTCGTCACAGCTATCTATAATCTTACGCTCCCATATTTTCTTTTCAGAAATATCCTCACAAGTCAATAAAAATCCTTGTTGATTTCCGAAAGCATCTCGCATAATGGTTACTTTAGTAACAAAATACTTTCGGCTTTCACTAATGATTGTAGGGAAAAGCAACTCTCTGCAACGATCAAAATCATAGTCTGTTTCAAAAGAAACATCCAATCCTCTTTTAAGTTTTGTTTTATCTTCTAAGGTGACGTTAGGATCATTAAAAATATTAAGACCATAAACATTTCTCATTGTTCCTCCAAACATCTTTAACGCAATACTATTGGCATATTTCAAGTATCCGTCTTTGTCATAAACAATCAATCCTAATGATAAATATTCAGGGACAAGCGACAGAAGTTCTTTTTGCATATTTTTATTTTTTCGACAATTATGATATTTCAAAAGGGAATACAAATATATATGAAAATATTTATATACAGTCCTCTACCGAATTGTATTTCTCCACAATAATTATCCTCTCTCATTATCTAATTTTCTGATATATGAGGAATTATTATATGCAGCAAGTATTGTAAGCTTTTTTTTACCCTATCCGATAGAATAATTAAAATTACGGCAATGATAACCAACACTATCCCTAATGCTAAATTTAACGTAAACGGCTCACTGAACACACAGATTCCTACAGCTACGGCTGTCAGCGGTTCCATCACTCCAAACACAGCGGTATTAGTAGAACCGATATAATGTACCGACAATACCATTGTCACGCAAGATACAACCGTCGGTATCATCCCTAATAAAACAATATTCAAAATAGCCGCATTATCAGGTAACGCCTGCAATCCACCGGTAAACTGCGCCTTCATAAAAAACAAACTCATAGCCACCAGCATCGCATAAAAAGTGATCTTTTTCCCATCCATCATCTGCACATTTGATTTATGAATACCTATCAGATAAAATGCATAGGTCAATGCAGACATCAATACAATCAAAATGCCTATTAAACTTATTTTAGCATCGCCATCTCCCCCATACAACAAGACGACTCCACACATAGCAATTCCTATCGCCACTTGTGTCAATAATGAAATTCGCTCCCGAAACAAAGTTGCCATTAATATTGCCACAAATACCGGATAAAGAAACAAAATCGTAGAAGCAATCCCCGCTGCCATAAATTGATAACTCCAAAACAAAAACATCGCCGACGAAGCAAACAGACATCCTAATCCGACTAATGTAAATAACTCACACCTACTGATCCGAAACGATTCTTTTCTCACCATCATCAATCCGGCAAGTGCCACAGAAGCCACCAGAAAACGATAACACAGAATTGAATCAAAATGCACTCCTTTTGCCATCACCGGCAATGCAAACAACGGAATCAGACCATAGGTGGCTGCCGATATACTTGCATAAATAAATCCTTTTGTCTTACTCATTTTTCCCTTTTCAAATAACGTCAAATAAGCCTCAAAGATACTATTTTGAAACAACAGATTTCATCAGAAAACAAAAATCAAGGTATAAAAATATTCTTATTTTATTCGAAAATTCAATTACAGCAATTATCTTTGCCGTAATCACAAAAAATATATACTATGAGAAAATTATTTTTTCTATTTTTATTTCTCCCTACTCTGCTATTTTCCCAAAATGAGAAAAAATACTTAGCAGGAGCTGTACCTGAAATTGACGGTAAAATCATATTCAGCAGTGAAGTGAATGCACCGGGGTTATCCAAAGAAGATATTTATAAAAAACTAACCACTTGGGCCGATAGTTATTTTTTACCCAAGAAAGAACAACAAAGCCGAGTGATCTATTCCAATCCGGAAGAAGGACAAATCGTAGCGCAAGGACAAGAATACTTAGTGTTTACCGATAAAACATTTTCACTCGATCGGGCACAGATCAATTACCAAATGTTTATGGAGTGTGAATCCGGAAAATATCACTTAAAAATCACAGCGATCCGTTACCTATATAATACAGGCACTCAACCGGAAATTATTCGTGCAGAAGATCAAATCACCGACCGCTATACCTTGAATAAAGCAAAAAATAAACTAATCCGCGCGACCGGAAAATTCCGTACTCATACGATCGACTTAGTCGACAAATTATTTGCAGCAGCCACTGTTGCCGTTGGCAACAATACCCACACAACTCCTCAAGAAACTATCCCAACAGCCTCACAAATAGCAGCAACCATCCCGACACTACCCACGAATACCGCTTCCACTCTTTCCGGATATCGTCAAATCAGTCCTGATAAAATTCCCGGCAATATTTTCAAAATGCTATCAGAAGATTGGATGCTCATCACTGCCGGAAATGATCAACAATTCAATATGATGACAGCCAGTTGGGGCGGATTGGGACACGTATATAATAAACCCGTTGCTTTCTGTATGATCAATCCGACCCGTTATACCTATCAACTAATGGAAAATAACGATACTTATACCCTAAGTTTTTATACCGAAACTTATCGGGATGCTCTAAATTATTGTGGTAGTCATAGCGGAAAAGACGGTGATAAAGTGAAAGGTTCCGGACTTACGCCCATTACAACTCCCATTGGCAGCAAAGCGTTTTCAGAAGCGTGGATGATCATCGAATGCCGTAAATTAGTGGCACAACAGCTTACATCAGAGTCTATTCTCAATCCGGAAGTCAAAGGGAAATGGGGTAAAGACTTACATAAAATATTTATCGGAGAAATCTTAAATGTTTGGGTAAAATAAAACAAAGAAGCTATAAATCACACAAACAAAATGTATAGAAATATTCGACAAATACATTTATTTAAAAAAAACAATGGAACAACAACCTATTCTTAACGACCACAACAAACAAGAGTATCCACCAATGCATACGGCAGAACATATTTTAAATCAAACAATGATTCGTATGTTTGGATGTGAACGGTCAAAAAATACACACATAGAAAAGAA
>JAVXFZ010000128.1:0-4889 GCA_036657595.1 Odoribacter sp.
GATCACTTGTTTGAAAAAATTAGCTACTTTTGTGAAAGAAGTAGCTAATTTTTTTGTTTATGGAATATTATATAGATCCTGTTGTTTTTATTCAAGAGAAGTGTGGTGGAGATAGCCGAGCAATTGGTTGTTTGTTGGAATTGCTGAAGGAAGGGGCGACCATTCCGTTTATTGCCCGTTATCGGAAGGAGAAGACGGGCAATATGGACGAGGTGAAGGTGGAGGAGATAAAGAAACTTTATGAGCAGTTTTTGGAGTTGGAAAAGCGGAAGATCTCTGTGTTGGCGAGTATTCAGGAACAGGAGAAGTTGACACCGTCTTTAGAGAAGCAAGTGAAAGAATGTAGGGAGATGAGGTCGCTTGAAGATATTTATTTGCCTTATAAATCGCGCAAGCAGACCCGTGCGGCGAAGGCGAGAGCAAAGGGTCTGGAGCCATTGGCGGTGTTTTTGATGCGACAGGAGGGAGGGGATGTGGGGAGAGAGGTGATGCGTTTTGTGCAGGGAGAGGTGGAGAATGAGGAGGAGGCTTTGCAGGGAGCTCGGGATATTATGGCGGAATGGGTGAATGAAAATGAGGTGGCACGTAACCGAATGCGGCGGGTGATGGAGCGGGAGGCTTATATTTGTGCAAAGTTGGTGAAAGGAAAGGAGCAGGAGGGAGAGAAGTATGCCGATTATTTTGAATATCGGGAGGCATTGAAGCGTTGCCCGTCGCATCGGATGTTAGCGATTCGTCGGGGGGAAGCGGAAGGTTTTTTGAGGGTGGGATTGGAAGTGGAGGAAAGAGAGGCGATAGAGGGCTTGGAACAGATATTTGTGAAGGGCAGGAATGAGAGTGCGGAACAGGTGATTTTAGCGGTGAAGGATTCTTACAAGCGTTTGTTGTTTCCGGCAATTGAAACGGAGTATTTAGTTTTGTCGAAGCAGAAGGCTGATGAGGAGGCGATCAAGGTTTTTGCCGAGAATTTGCGGCAGTTGTTGTTGGCTCCTCCTTTGGGGAATCGGCGGGTGTTGGCGATTGATCCGGGATTTCGGACGGGATGTAAGGTGGTTTGTTTGGATGAAACCGGAAAATTGTTGCACAATGAAAATATTTATCCTCATCCTCCACAGCGGGAAATGAAGCAAGCGGGTTCTAAAATTGTCAATATGGTGGAGACATATAATGTGCAGGCGATAGCCATCGGTAATGGTACGGCTGGGCGTGAGACGGAGGCGTTTATTCAGCAACTTCATTTTGATCGTGAGTTGCAGGTGTTTGTGGTGAGCGAGAATGGAGCGTCGGTGTATTCGGCTTCTAAGATTGCACGGGAGGAGTTTCCGGAGTATGATATAACGGTGAGGGGGGCTGTTTCTATTGGTCGGCGGTTGATGGATCCGTTGGCTGAGTTGGTGAAGATTGAACCGAAGGCGATCGGAGTGGGACAGTATCAACACGATGTGGAGCAGGGTAAGTTGAAAGATTCGCTGGATCGGGTGGTTGAGTCGTGTGTGAATAAGGTGGGGGTGAATGTGAATGTGGCGGGGAGGTATTTGTTGATGCATATATCGGGCTTGGGACCTGTTTTGGCGGAGAATGTGGAGGAATATATTCGGGAGAATGGAGCGATTGGCAGTCGGGAGGAGTTGAAAAAAGTGAAACGGATGGGGGCGAAGGCTTTTGAGCAGTGTGCCGGTTTTCTGCGGATTGAGGGATCGGAGAATCCGTTGGATCATTCTTCTGTGCATCCCGAATCTTATTATGTGGTGGAGAAGATGGCAAAGGATATGGGGGTAGAGGTGAGAGAGTTGATAGGGAATGAGGCGTTGTGTGGAAAAATAGATCTGTCACGTTATGTGGATGAGCGGACGGGGATGTTGACTTTACAGGATATTGTGAAGGAGTTGGGAAAGGGGGGACGTGATTCGCGAACGATGGCTAAGGTGTTTAGTTTTGCCAAGGGGATTACGCGAGTAGAAGATTTGGTGGAAGGTATGGTGTTACCGGGTATTGTTACGAATATAACAAATTTTGGAGTTTTTGTGGATGTCGGTGTTCATCAGGATGGTTTGGTACATATTTCGGAGATAGCGAATCGTTTTATTTCAAGTCCGACGGAGGTGTTGACACTGCACGAGCAGGTGATGGTGAAGGTGATACAGGTTGATCGTGAACGGAAACGGATCGGGTTGTCTATTAAGCAGGCTTCCGAAGAGGATGCAGGTAAATAGATCTATGAATTTTAGATGGAATGAAAAATAGTTGGTTGATCATTGGAGTTGTTTTTTGTTTGTTGGGGATGTCGGGCTGTGGTGGGCACGGTGAGGATGTTCCGGAAAGGGGTGTGAGTCGGGAGTTGGCTTTACAGCGAAAGGCGGAGATCAAGGATTTACGTTATGCGTTGAAGTTTTGGATTCCTCAGACGAAGTCGGAGCGGGTGACGGGGGTGGTGAATCTGTCTTTTTCGTTGGAGGAAGCGAGGCAGGTGGTGTTGGATTTTCGGGAGGGGACGGAGAGTTTGAAGAGTGTGAAAGTGAATGGACGAGAGGTTGCTGCGGAGGTTGTAAATGAACATATTGTTATTTCTGCTGAAGAGATGAAAGCGGGGAGGAATGGCGTGGAGATTGATTTTGTTGCCGGTGATCAGTCGTTGAATAGGAATGATGAGTATCTTTATACTTTGTTGGTTCCTGATCGGGCGCGGACGTTGTATCCTTGTATGGATCAGCCGGATTTGAAGGCTTTGTTTTCTTTGGAATTGGAGATTCCGGCAGGGTGGACGGCGGTGTCGAATACGTTGGCTGTGGAAGATACGCTTGTAGAGGGGCGGAAGAGGGTTGTTTTTGCTCAAACGGAGCCTTTGAGTACGTATTTGTTTTCGTTTGTGGCGGGGAGGTTGTCACATATCAGTGAGACACGCGATGGACGTAAGGTTACGTTGTATCACCGCGAGACGGATTCGGTGAAATTGATGCAGACGGCTGTTATTTTTAATCAGGTGTTTTCTTCTTTGGCGTGGTTGGAGGAGTATACGGGGGTGGCTTATCCTTTTGGGAAGTATGAGTTGATTATTTTACCCGGTTTTCAATATGGGGGAATGGAGCATACGGGGGCAACGTTGTATAATGACCGGCGTATGTTTTTGAGTGAGCATCCGACGATAGAGGAAGAGTTGGGGCGGATGGAGTTAATTGCCCACGAAACGGCTCATATGTGGTTTGGTGATTATGTGACAATGGCGTGGTTTGATGATGTGTGGACGAAAGAGGTGTTTGCCAATTATTTTTCTGCCCGAATGACGGAACCGTATTTCCCGCAGGTGAATCATCGGTTGAATGCTTTGCGTAGTTTTTATGCTTCTTCTTATTCGGAGGATCGTACACGGGGGACGAATGCCATTAAGCAGTCACTGGATAATTTGAATGCAGCCGGATTGGTGTATGGGCAGATTGTTTATAATAAAGCTCCTGTGGTGATGGGGATGTTGGTGGATTTGATGGGAGAGGAGAGTTTTAAAAAGGGTATTCGGGAATATTTGGATATTTATGCTTATTCAAATGCAAGATGGGAGGATTTAGTGGGGATATTGGATCGTTATACACCGGAAGATTTGCAGAGATGGAGTCGGGTTTGGGTGAATGAAAGAGGTATGCCGGAAATTAGCAGTAGTTTACATCATAGATGTCTGACTGTAAGGCAGAAGGATAGACTGGGGAGAGGTCTGTTGTGGCAGCAATCGGTGCGTTTTTTGCTGATGAAAGATGGTGTGTCGGTGGGTAGCGTGGAGGTGTGGATGAAGGATTCGGTGGAGGAGGTGGTGCTTGAAAAAGATGTTGATTTTGTGTTGCCGAATGCAGATGGAAGAAGTTATGGTTATTTTGTGTTGGATGAGGCGACGGCGGTGTATGGTTTGGAGCATTTATGCGATTTTTCAGATCCGGTTGTGCGGATGTCTTTGGTGATGTCTTTGAATGAAAACCGATTGAATCGCCGTATTGCCCCTTTGGTGTTTGTTACTGCTATGGTGAAGTATTTGAAAATGGAAACGGATCCGTTGATTATTTCGGCGATGATGGAGTATGTAAAGGATGCTTGTTTCCGTTGTGAAATGTCTGAACGGCAAGAGATGGAACGGATGTTGTTTGATTTGATGGAACGTCAGGGAGGGGAAGGATGTCAGTTAGGAGCTTTCCGATCGTTGTTGGATGTGTTTTCGTTGCCCTCCACGGTGAATGAAATTTATCGGATGTGGGATACGCGAAAATCTGTGGAGGGATTGTTATTGAATGAGCGAGATTATATGAAGATGGCTTATGAGTTGGCTATTCGTTTACCGGATAAAGGGAATGAAATTATAGATCGGCAGGCGAAGCGGATCGCTAATCCCGATCGGAAGAAGGAATTTTGTTTTGTTGCTCGGGCTGTTGTGTCTGATCGTGCGGCGTGTGATTCTTTGTTTGGTAGTCTTCTGCTGGCAGATAATCGCCGGATGGAACCTTGGACAGCACAGGTGATGTATTATTTGAATCATCCGTTGCGAGAGGAGCAAGCGATGAAATATATCCGACCGGCATTGGAGGAATTGCAAGAGGTGCAACGGACGGGTGATATTTTTTTCCCGAAGAATTGGGTGACGAATTGTCTGAAAGGGCATAATAGTGAGGAGGCAGGAGCGATTGTTGATCAATTTTTGTCGGAACGCCCGGATTATCCTGTGTTGTTGAAGAATAAAATATGGCAGGGGGCAGATCATTTGTACCGCAGGTAGACGGAATGGCTGATTTTTGGAAAAAAGAGCTTCCTTTTTATAGTATTTATTAATATATTTTATATTTTTGATGTTGTTTAAGTAGTGTTAAGGAGTAGGAGGAAGGGGGAGTGGTGTATGTAATTTATAGAAATTAAAT
>JAVXFZ010000129.1:0-3211 GCA_036657595.1 Odoribacter sp.
AGATTTTATAAATATTTTAGCCCCTGTACTCAATAGATAACCAATATTTCCCAAGGCTTGCTGCCGATTATGATTATTTATCATAATTGCTATCGAATCTAAAAATTCTAAATATTTTTTATAAGATAAAATATCCAGTAAAGGGATAAACTGATTCCCAAAATAATAACGTCCACACTCAATCACAGATTTGATATACTCCGTTGTTCCTCCATAAGAAAGTGGCACATAAATATTGATTTTTTCTTTCGAAAATTTACTTAAAGACTTTAATGCTTCAATATGATTATTAGTTGGATCGGCAGAATTACCTAATAAAATATTGATTTTTCCTATATGAGAAACAATGCCTTCCTTAAGATTTAATTGAGGGTATCCTGCACAGAAATAAACACCTTTTATTGAGTATACTTTTTGTGCAAGCAAATAATCCTCTTTGTTGTTAAAGAAATAGCCGAATTTTTTAATCGTTATCCTTCTTAGATATTCATAAATTCTAAATTTCAAAGATGTCCTATATTCTCTATAAAAAAATAAATCTCCACCCCAGATCACCCAAGCAAATTGGTTCAACTTAAAAGAACAAATAAAGCAACATATATATAATAAAGGAGATTATACGAATGAAGAATAACTCTATCCTTTTTCTTTAAAAAAAGAAATAATTTTAATAATTGAATAAAGGAAAAATACTTTATGTCAGCCCCTTTAAGTCCCAAATTATTTTTGCTCAAAAAGATAAATTGTTTATCAACATTCTGATGAATTGCATAATCTCTTGAAAAAGAATAAAATTGAGAAATATAAATACTTCCATTACAAACGTGATAAACCATTATAGAATGTTATTTTATTTTAGGAATTGCCAATACTTTTTCTTTAAAACGATGAAATACTGTTGTATCA
Source organism: Odoribacter sp. (assembly GCA_036657595.1). Taxonomy (GTDB): domain Bacteria; phylum Bacteroidota; class Bacteroidia; order Bacteroidales; family Marinifilaceae; genus Odoribacter. The sequence continues at coordinate 907 of JAVXFZ010000129.1, forward strand.
TTTAAAACATCCTTATCAACAATCATCCCTGCTTGAACAATATTTCTATCGCCGATAGAAATATGTGGTATCACTGTTCCCCGAACACCAAAATTATTATCATTTCCAATAATAACATGACCACACAATAGACCTGTTGAAAACACATTGTTATTTCCAACAATACAATCATGACTGATCATAGATCCAGAAGTTAATAAATTAAAATTTCCAAGAACTGCATTAGGACCTACCATACAATTAGGATTAATCAAATTTCCTTTACCCAAATGTGCCGTTCGGGCAATTATTGCTGTATGATGAATAATATTTATAAATTTAGCATTCTTTGATTCTAATATATCAATGAGTTTCTTTCGGAAAGAAATATCGGCAACACCAATCACAAAATAATCCTCTTCAATAGGCAAATAATTATCTACATCTCCAAGTACTGAATTGATAAATTTATATTTTTTGTAATATTTTTCTACGTTATAAGAATATTCCAAATACCCTTTAATCTCAATGTTAGCAATTTCACCATACGGAGAATCTTCTATCATAGATGTTATCTCAGCAGCAACTGCTCCTGTTCCGACAATAATTATTTTATTCTTCATAATGCATCCGCAATATTATATAAATCTAATTCAAAGGAATCTTTATGCCCTGCACGAACAATTAAATTTTTACCTTTAAATTTTCCCAATAAATTCAACGTTTTTTCCAAATCTAAGCGTGCCCCACCAGGTAGTTTTGTCACAGTCTTTTCTCCTTGAATTAATGTATCTCCTGTAAAGAGATTATCACCAATAATAAAACTTATACTACCAGAAGTATGCCCAGGAGTATGGTAAAATTTTATCTTTTCCTCTTCCCATATTAATATATTCTCTATATTTTCTATTAATATATCTGCCGGTAATAATTCAAATCCAACTTGATTATAATATACAGAACAATTTTTCTTTTTATCTATAATCATTTCGGAACACATTCTATTACAAACAACCTTTACTTCTGAATAACAATTTCGTAAATAATTTACTCCCCATATATGATCAAAATGCTCGTGAGTCAACAAAATATATACTGGAATAAGTTGTTCCTTTTCTAAATAAAATAACAATTCATTGCATTTCTCCGTACCCGGATCTATAATCAAACAATTGTTTGAAATATTCAGATCATATACCACAAAACAATTGGAGGACACAGGCGTATTTACAATCTGTTTAACACAAAGCATTATCCCGTAATATTAATTGTTCTTCCTCCATCCACCGTCAATTGTTGTCCGGTAATCCATTTTGCCCCATCCGACAAGAGAAAATTCACTGCTTCATAAATATCTTTTACCTCCCCTAATCCTAATGGATAAACTGATGCTATTCGTTTTATTAATTCCTCATCCTGATACATTGCCTCTGTCATTGCTGTTCTAACGCCACCCGGTAAAACAGAATTTACTCTAATAGTTGGAGCCAATTCTACTGCTAAACATCTCATTAATCCATCAGTAGCCGCTTTTGAAGCAGCATAAGCACTAAATGCTTTTGCTCCGAAATTGCTGATATTACTGGATATCAAGACAATATTTTTTAATGCTGTCTGATTTATTTTTTTCTTAGTAAGAACTTTAGCAATCATTGCTGCTGCAATCACATTTACATTAAATGAAGATTGAAACAAATCGACACGGATCATTTTTAAAGGTATCGTTTTCATATAACCGGCACAATGAACAAAGCCTTTAACTAAACAATTATTCTGAACTATTAATTGGATAAGAGATTCCTCTACACCATCGACATTCTCTAAATCATATTGCCAAATAAGATGTTTGCTGTTTTTATTACAACAAATAGATGTCTGCTGCAAACGCTCCATATCTCGCCCATTGATAATAATATTATTAGCAATAGATAATTGAATTGCTATTTCCCTCCCCATACCGGAAGAAGCTCCGGTAATAAGAATATATTCGTCTTGTTCCATCTTTATTTATTGAGCAGTAAAACCACCATCTATACTAAAAATTGTACCCGTTACCCATTTTGACATATCAGAAAAGAAATAAGCAACTCCGGCAGCAATATCATCAGGAGATCCCCAACCTAACGGATGTAATTGTTCAATTTGTTTTTCGTAATTCTCATCGAAATTATGATTCACACTATTTGCCATTTCTGTCTTAACAAAACCGGGAGCGATACAATTCACTCTTATTTGCTTTGAAGCCAATTCAATTGCAAGAGCCCGTGTCATACTTTGTATGGCACCTTTTGTCATTGCATATCCTACATTTGCTGCAGAACCAACA
>JAVXFZ010000129.1:3311-4838 GCA_036657595.1 Odoribacter sp.
ATTACTTCTTATTATTGATCAATTCTTTTAAACCTCCAATTGTTTTTGCTTCTTTAATATCAGCAGCAGAAAGAACTACATCGTAATTTTCATTTGCTAAAGCAATAATGGACAATTGTGTCAGCGAATCCCAACATTCGAAATCAACTAACACATCCGTATCATTTACCGTATCTACTTCCAATAATTCTGCTAATTGCTCATAAATTGTTTCCATATTCTTATTTTTTTAAAATTCAATTATTTCATTAAAATCAACCTCTCCAATATTCATCAATAACGCACCCCAAGTCAAACCAACCCCAAAACCGGAAAGACAAAACCGATAATTATGATTTTTTAAATGATCACCGATATTAAAGCAAATATTGGTAGGGATGGTTGCTCCACTTGCATTTCCAAAATTCTCCACAATATTAGAAGGCATTTTCTCACGCGGTACGCCCAATTTATCAGCCAATTTATTCAACATAAACCGATTCGGCTGATGAAACATATACCAATCAATATCCTCTTTCCCTACACCCGATTGAAGAAGTAGTTCTTCTATCATTGGAGGCACTTCCCGTTGCACAAAATTAAATACCTCATCCCCTTTCATCACCAAATTTTCAAGCGAACGAAAGTTACCGGCAGCATCTTCTTGCATCTCTGCTGTTGCCATACTTGTTGGTTGCCTAAAACCACCTGCCGGTATCATCAATGCCTCTGCATTCTCTCCATCCATTTTCAAAAATCCATTAATGACACAAGGCATCTCGCTTCTTTCCACTATGGTAATCGAAGCGGCATCTCCTGTAAGTGGATTACTATTCCTATCTCGCTTCGAAACCTTGCGACTTAAAACATCAGCGTTCAATAACACCACTTTTTTTATTGCCTCTTGTTCCAAAAGCATAAATGCTTCCATCAGTCCGATAACAAATCCACAACATCCCTGATTGATATCCATACAAAAAGTATCTGTCGACAAGCCCGCTTTCCCTTGTATGATATTACTCGTTGCCGGCATAAAATGATCGGGCGACTGAGTGACCAGTAATAAGGCTCCTATGTCCTCCTTTTTGAGTAAATTATTCTCAAAAAGATAATTCAAACCATAGACACACAAATCAGACACACAGACCCCCTCTTCCACAATACGATGTTTATTATATCCCATTGCCATCTTTAATTTCATCGACTTTGCCGTCGAGAAATTATAGTTTCCCATCTCCTCTTCAAATGTCACCTCTCGTTTAGGAAGTACCGTAAGTATACCGGTAATCTTTTTATTTTGAAACTTTAAATTCATTGTGCCACCGCTCCATTTTTCTTTAACAATGCTTCTATTCTTTCAATAGAAGAAAAATTCTCCGGTAATATATCCATTCCGTCTATAGAAATTCCAAATTGCTCATCAAGAGTTGTAACAAGATTTATCACATCAAATGAATCCAACATCCCCTCCTCTATAAAATTCACATCCTCCGTAAAATCAAACTCCGGACGTAATTCTGTCAATATTTTTACAATTTTATCTTTCAT
>JAVXFZ010000130.1:0-3548 GCA_036657595.1 Odoribacter sp.
GCTGGGGGTCGCGGGTTTGAGTCCCGTTTTCCGCTCCACGAAAGAAAGCAGTTACATTAATTTGTGGCTGCTTTTTTATATCCTTTTTCGTACCGTGCCCTTTTTATACCCCAAATGTGAATTGAAAGATAAAATAAAGGAGTGTCGGGATCAAATTGTTACAATATAAGAATTAACTGTCATTATTTATCCAAGTATTGTATTTTAAGATATTTATCAAAATCAGTAAAAATTCCTATTTTTTTAATATATTCAATGTATTCTTCTGACTTACTTGAAAATACCCGAATATTATCATATAATTTAGGACATACAGTTTCTAATTCAGTTTCAATTAAAAGTCGGTGCGCTCTATCAGCACAAAGAAATTCATCATATTTACTCAACAATGATAATACAACCTTTGGATGTTCTTTAAATAATTCTCCTTGCTTCTTGATTAAATCAATATATGTAATAACGACAGTATCAAAAAAAATTGACAATTCAAACATCTTTTCGGGTATCGGAGCATAAAATATTGATTGAGATAAAATAGCAGAATTCGATAATTCATCTTGAATAGCAAAGATTTCAGATATAAGTCTTGGAAAAGAAGTATACTCAAAAAATAATCGATCACTAATATCATTTCTTACAAGTAATACTTTCGTTCTTGCAAGAGACTCAAATACCTTATATCGCTTATCAAACAATTGCAATTTCAGATTATTTTTCTGAAGTTGATATTGTTGTATTGCAATACCAGCCATCAACAAAGATAAAGAAAATCCAATCAGAGTTATAAAAATACTTAATGCTGATGTGTCATATATATACCATAACAAAGCAACTATTGCTATTACGCTCGATGGAATAAAAGGGTTTTTATAAATATCTTGGAACCACTGTTTCATTATTGTAAATTATTTAAGCTGCATTCAATAGGTTGTTACTAACAATAACATATTATACTTAAATCCCCTATTCTTATAATTATTAAAAAATAATATTAGAACCTTAAAATTTCTATTCCGTTTTTTTCAGTTCATTTTCTATATCCTCGATACTCGGTAACGAACTCTTAAAATCATCCGGAATCAGATTTGTTAATTCATACTCCGAAACACCGATAGGCTCATTCACCATATCCAACGTATATTTTGCCACGATCTCATCCTTCGACTTACAAATCAGCAAACCAATCGTAGGGCTATCGTCCCGGTGTCTCAACTGATGATTCACTGCCGACACATATAATCCCAGTTTACTCACATATTCTGCCTTAAACTTCCCTGTCTTCAATTCCACCACCACGAACGAGCGAAGCCTGTAATTATAAAACAACAAATCTGCAAAAAATTCCTCCTTACCTACTTCCAATCGGAATTGCCTACCCACATACGCAAAGCCACGTCCCAATTCAAGCAGAAACTTAGTAATATTCTCCGTCAACGCATCCTCCAACTCCTTCTCCATATATCCCTCCCTCATCGTTAGGAAATCAAAATCATACGGGTCTTTCAACGTCTGTTGCGCCAGATCACTCTGAAGTGCAGGCAACAATCTGTTAAAGTTAGTTATTGCTTTTCCCTGCACCTCATAAAGCCTTGTATCAAGCATATTCAGCAGTACATTCCTGCTCCATCCGTTTTCTATTGTTTTATGCACATAAAACAACGCTTCTTTTACATCTTTAATCTTATCAAGGATATAACGGTGGTGTCCCCAGGGAATAGAAAAAAAAGTTTCCAATTGTGCCACAACCTGTGGCATTTTTCCAACATCATCTACATTTCCAATTTGTGCCACAACTTGTGGCATTTTTATATCTTCCTGACTATAAAACAAATACCATTGTTTCATATAAAAAAGATTACGCCGGGAAAAACCCTTCATATTCGGAAACTCATCCCGTAAATCCTGTGCAAGCTGTTCTACCACACCTTCACCCCATACCGCCTCAGCTTTACGCTTCACAATGTCCTCCCCAATAGACCAGTACAAATGTAACATTTCAACGTTTACCTTCACGGCTGCCTTAATCTGCGCCTGTCGGATGCGTTGCTTTAGCTCCATAATCCATATCTTATAATCACTGTCAATCCTGATTAACTTACTCATCATTCTATTATTTTATGCAAAGCTACAAAATTAATTACGAAGCCAATAATTCGTCTGTCATTTCCGCTATTTCATCCTTACAAAATCCCTCAAGGTAAATCTGGATCAGTTGCAAAAGATATGTGGATTTTTTTTAATCCACACACTTTTGGGGACACTATCATTTCTGGATCTATTTTCTAATTGAAAGCCAATAAAAGCTGAAGAATGGATAAATTATAGGGCTGAAGAATCAATATTCCCCTATTTTTCAACAAAAAAATAGAAAATAATAAATATAAACAACTCATTCACTGATCGTTTTATTATTTCAAAGATATTTTTAATAATCTTGTTATAATATCTTAAAAAATCAATACATTTGACACACAGCTACTTCACTTGAGCGTTTGTGAAACACTTAAATTTAACTATATTTGTTCCGTTGTTAGAGTGATTTAGCAACGAATGATTAGTTTTATAGAAGCGTTTAGTCTATCCTTAGTAAGAAAATCGCCAATTTTTAGCACAAAGGGATAAGCAGTACAAACGTTCATACTTGACATATATATGATTATATAAGGTTGAGTGTGGGGTAGCTGTTTATTTTTGTGCAGGTGTTTGGCGATACCTCTTACTAAATAAACTGAAAGTTCCCACACTTCTTTATTTTATGTAAACTTACCTTACCGGGGAATCTGAGGTAGCAAATAATTACTTAATATGAGAAAGATTTTTATGTTTTTAATGGTAGCTATGTGCGCTACTATGTTTTCATCTTGTTCGGATGATGATGACGACAACGGTGTTGCCCCAATTGATGTGAATAAGGGGGTCATAACCTTTACGACGAATGTAAAGGTTTTTGAAAAAAATGAAGACAATTACGGTTGTTACATTTACACACCCCAAAATGGAAAAATCAGCGTTGATTGGGGAGATGGGCAAATAACAGAGTATATTGGGATAGAGAAGTTTCTGAACAAGGATGGAGAAGATTATGACTGCTATGATATTTGCTTAGATCATATCTATGATCAAAAAAAGACACATACAGTTAAAATAACAGGGGCTATATTAGGAATAGATGGAAATGGGGAGAAAGATTATTCGCCATTCACCTCTTTAGATGTGAGCAAATGTCCTGCTTTGAAAAAATTGAACTGTGGCAGTAATAACTTAACCTCTTTAGATGTGAGCAAGAACACAGCTTTGCAATGGTTGATGTGTTATGCTAATAAGTTCACCGCTTTAGATGTGAGCAAGAACACAGCTTTGAAATTGTTTTACTGTAATGATAATAAGTTAACCTCTTTAGATGTAAGCAAGAACACGGCTTTGAATAACTTAAACTGTGCTGCTAATAACTTAACCTCTTTAGATGTGAGTAAGAAAACAGCTTTGAGATTCTTGATATGTAGGTATAATAAGTTAACCGCTTTAGATGTAAGCAAGGATACAGCTTT
>JAVXFZ010000130.1:3558-4831 GCA_036657595.1 Odoribacter sp.
GATTGCTTGTTTAATAACTCCGTCTCACGTTTTAATAACTCAACCTCTTTAGATTTAAGCAAAAGCACAGCTTTTATGCGATTGACGTGTGCTGAGAATAAATTCAACGACTCTGCTTGGAACAAAATTTATACTGATTTACCACAAAGCCATTCAGGTGAAATTTATGTTGGAAAGAATTCATCAATAGGCGATCCAAGCATTGCAAAAAAGAAAGGATGGAGGATTGAACGGTACTAATTAATTATTCTCACTCCTCATTCTTAAGGGTTTCGGGAGTGATATTTTAAACATAGAGAATATTTTATGGAATAGTTCCCATATTCTCTTAACCTTAATAATCTACCTCTCTGGGAACTGAGGTAATAAATAATTTATAGTATGGAAAAAGAAAATAAATCATTTTTAGATTCAATCTTGTATTATGGAGACAATGAAGAAATTACAGTAAAGAAATTATTAGAGTTCTTAACAAATCCTTCTAAGTATAAAGAAGAATTAGCTGATTTTGTTTATAACAGATTATGTGAAAGGTATATAAAGCCATTTGAAATGCTGAATCAGAATAACAACTCCTCTGAAATAAAGCCAAAACTTAGATTAGGTTTTTCCACAATGGCAAATATGTGTTTACTCATTGAAACATTGCAATCATTTAAAGAAGGATTAAAGGACAGTAATCAAATTTCAGAAAATCTATTTAAAAAATTCTTCCAAGAAAACGAGCAGATACTGGGCAAAAATAACTCTTCAAATTTCTACAAAAATATCAGATGTGGCATTCTTCACCAAGGCGAAACAACTGATGGCTGGAGAATTAATAACAAGTTTGAAAACCCCATTGACAGTAAGGAGAAAACAATTAATGCACAAGAATTTCTTAAAGCGATGGAAAAAATTTTATGTAAGTATAAAAAAGATTTAAAAGAGGATGAAGCATTATTTAAAAATGCAATAATAAAAATAGAGTTCATCATCGAAAACTGTAAAAAATAGCAGAGAAAGATAAACCTTTATCCTCCTCACAGAGCTGACAGACGTGAATCTGTCAGCTCTTTTTATATTGTAACACTTCCCTTTAAAATAAATACAATAGCCTTCTTGCTATATTCACAACAATCACTACATTTGCAAAAAGAGGTGGATTTATGGGAAAAGTGAACCCATCAAATATCTATATTTAAAGAAAAATATAGATGAAATAAAATCCTTATACCGATGAAACTACTCCACACTGCAGACTGGCATTTAGGACAAACATTTTTTGAATACG
>JAVXFZ010000131.1:0-4679 GCA_036657595.1 Odoribacter sp.
TGAAATATTCCTAACTTTGTGACTCGATGTATCTATAACATTGTCCTTATGGGTAATTAGAATCCCTCTTTTCTTCGATTCCTTACTACCTATGATGATTCCCTTTCTGCTCTGTAAAGGTAAGAACGATTTATAGTAGCACCTGCTAAAAATCAATGGAACTATACGCTATGATAAAAAGAATAAAACAAATAGGGCTTTCGTTACTTCTCAGCCTAATTGTGCTTCCCTTGGCGGCACAAGAGAGCCGATGGCAAGAACCGGCGGACACCGCCTACATTTTCAGCTTCCTTGCAAACAAAGATATGTTCTACGTCCCTTTTGGGCAGAATCAGGCGGAATTGAATCGCTTGTGCGAGCTCTTGCAAGCCAACATCGACCACCTGCGTGCCGGACGAATGTACATCTGTGTGAGCAGCTACGCCGCATCCGGCAATGCCCAAACCAACCCGCAGCGGATGGCCTACCTGCGTAACAACCGGGTGAAGTCCGAACTCATCCTGCGTGCGGGGATCACCGAGCAGATGTTTGTCACCGACCGTTGTATCTCGGGTGCTTATGGCGACAGCCTCCGCAACGTCGTGGTCGTGGCATTTCCTGCCGACGTAGCGAAAATAGAGCGAATTGCCGGGACGAAAGCCGCCGAAGCCGTGCGTGCCTATTACCGTGAGACGGAAAGACGGCAGCAAGGGGGAGATGCCCATCAGCGCAAACAACAAGCCGAAGCCGCCCGGCAGATAGCCGACAAAGAACAGGCGCAACGCGAAGCCAATGAACAGACGCAACGCAAAGCCGAAGAAGAGACACAACGCAAAGCAGAGGAGGAGCGCAACCGCCGCGAAGCCGAAGAACAGACGCGGCAGACTGACGAAGCGGCGGCGAGGAACGCCACGTCGCACACCCTCGCCCTGCGCGCCAATCTACTGCGTTGGGCGACGCTCACTCCCGATTTGGGCGTGGAGTGGCGCATCTCCCGCGATTGGAGCGTAGCCGTAGACGCCACGTGGACATCGTGGAGCTGGGACAACAGCAAACGCCGCTATGCCCTTTGGGAAATCAGCCCCGCCATACATTATTATATAGGTAAACAGAAAAGAGGCTATGCAGGCGCGATCTTCCACATCGGGCAGTTCAACTACAAACTCTCCGACACCGGCAAACAGGGCGACTTGCAGGGGGGAGACATCGTCGGGGGCTACCGACTGCCCATCGGAAAGTGCCTGATGCTCGATTTTAATCTGGGCTTCGGTTGCACACACGCTGACTACGAAAAATACACAATAATAGAAGGCGTGCGGGTGCGTCAAGGGGATGAAGAAACCAACTACTGGGGGATAGACAAGGCAGGCGTAACGCTGGTATGGAAACTATTTTAATGATGATGGAAATAATGACGACTTACAAAGATAAAACGACCGTCTGCAAAGCCAAACTGGTTGTTCGCAAAATAACATGGCTATCCACTATCCTACTTACCACCTTTGCGGTGGTAACACTCACCGGTTGCGTAAACGATGAACTCCACAACACCCCTCATCCCGATAAAGGTGCGCTGCGGATAACAACCGACTGGACGGGACTCTCGAAAGATGCTGTGCCGCCCGAAAGCTATCTGTTACGCATCGGCGACTTGACCCACACCGTGAGCGGCGTGGAGAATACTTTCAACCAACTGCTGCCCGAAGGCTCCTATACCTTGTTCGTACACAACACCCCTGCGGGGGTGACCCTCAACGGCGCAAAAGCCGAGGTAAACACATTGCCCGACGGGACGCTGGAGCTACGCCCCGACTACCTGTTTTCGGCAGCCACGGACTTCTCGGCTATCAAAGACGACACCCTCAATGTGGGGGTGAAAATGGTGCAGAGTCTCCGTATTTTGCAACTGAGATTGAAGCTGAGCGCCGCAGATCTGGAACGCATTGCCTCCACCGCCGCCACGCTCACGGGCATTGCTCATCGTATCGACCTTGCCACGGGGCAGGCAGAGGTCGCCGGTACAGGCAAGACGGTAGCTCCCGTCTTCCTAACGAGCGACATCCACAGCGCTCGTGCCTATACACCTACGCTGGTTGCTCTTATGCGATTGGCAGACGTGGCAAGCGAAAAACGGCAGATGCTGACGCTATTGTTCACGTTGACCGACGGATCGGTTGTTCCCATAGAAGAGGATTTGACCGAACTACTCAAAGACTTCGGCAAGAAGAAAAAGCCGCTGTTACTGGATGGCGAAGTCAAACTTCCGGAAAAACCCACCGAGATGGGAGTTGCCGGAACCATCACCGATTGGAAAGCTGTAACCACTGTAAACGGCAGTGCGGAAATGGATTAAGTAAGTCGCCACAAGATAGTGTCTTCCTATGTGATAAGTGTAAGGCGGAAAACACCCTGTAAAAGTTATGCAAATGAAAAAGATACTTCTATTCTCGCTGCTGCTGCTGATCGCTTGTGACAATATGGCACAAGCGAGGGATACCATCAGCATTGTGTCATTCAACGATTTTCACGGTGCCTTCATTGCCGGTGACCGGACACCGGGTGCCGATAACTTCGTGTCGACACTGCTGGCGTTGAAGAAGAGCGTCCCACATCCGCTCATCCTCTCAGCAGGAGACAATTTCAGCGGCAGTTACTTCTCGCTTATGACAAAGGGCGAACCTCGCCAAGTGTTTACACTACCGCCGGCACCCGACACCTTGGTTTCTGCCATCGGCAACCACGAGTTCGACTGGGGAAAGGACTATTTAATCAATACCTCCTGCCGCTATATTCAATACGTAGGAGCCAATATTAAAAAGTACAAAGACGGCGGGGACTTCAAAAAGCACGTCCCCGATTATTGTATCGTCAAACGTGGGAACAGCAGCATCGCCATCATTGGACTGACCACCCCCACCACCATTATCGGTGGAAAGAAACCATACGTGGATTCGTTGGTATTCGAGGAGGCATTCAGCTCAAAAGTCAACGCTCTCTCCGAAAGACTGCGAAAGGAAAAAAAGGTCGATATCATCGTCCTTTTGATGCACATCGGCACTGAGATGAAAGACGGCGTGCCGGTTGTCGCTCAGATGGAAAAGAAAGAGGAGAGAGAATTAAAAAAAATAACCGACATAGATGTCATCGTGAGCGGTCATTCACACCAACTCGTTAAAGGGATGTTTGACATTGGCGGTGGAAGAAAAGTGCCGATGATACAAGCTGGCGCTAACGGTTCGCATATCGGATTACAACAATTAGAGGTGAGCACGAACGGACTCAGGTTGATCAAGGACACTCTGATTGCCGTCTGCCTCCCGCACGTAGAAATAAAACAGGAGGTAGACTCCATCGGAAAAGCACACGAGTTCAACGAAATTTATGTGACGGTAAGTGAAAGACTCATTCACGACCGCGACAGCAACCTGTATGAGTTTACACAAGTTGGTGCTTTGGTGACAGCCTCCTATCTCTACGAATACGCTATTGCCACCTCCAAAAAGGGGATGAACCCGACCGGAAACGGGGATTCTACCGACAGACCCGTTATTGCCGTTCAGCATTTTAAAGGCATCCGTACCGATATGTACGAAGGAAAACTGACCCGTGCGCAAGTGGGCAATGTACTGCCGTTTGGAGGTTCACTGAATGCCTACCGGATGAGTGGTGCCGATGTAAAAGCCTTGTTTACGGAAGGCTTGGATAACACCCGGTCGCGGGGACGCCTGCAAACCTGCAATATGGCGTTTGAGATCACCGACGGAAAAATAACAGCGATGTGGATTCAGGAGAACAAACAGTATAAGGAGATTACAGATACGATGGAATGCATCGTGCTGTGCGATGACTTTATTGCATTTGGAGGGGATGGCTATGATAAGAATTTGTTTCAGAAAAAGATACAGGAGTTCTCAGGAAAGATCACGACCACCGCTTTCGTCAACTATATGAAGCAAGCCCGGAAGGTTCCGAACGACTCCTACCGGCTTGCCAAGATTGGCTATAAAAGTTCGGAGAATGCGGAAGTAGAAACAACCATTGAAGATGGGAAGTCCGGTGAAACCACCGACGCTACCGCCACGATGGAATGAATTTTAATAAAAACAAGGACAGGATATGAATGAATCGCTTAAATTCGGAAAAGGAGTGACAGGCTGCCTCTTCTGCCTGCTTGCAGCAGGGATCTTGACAGGCTGCTCGAAAACAGAGACCGACGGAGGGACAGATGGAAAACAGCCGATGACCTTTACCGCACTGGTCGACGCGCTGACCTCGACTCGTGCGACGACCGACAATACGTGGGAAGACAACGAAGAGGTGGCGGTGAAGATAGGCGACGAGGTGAAGAAATACACCGCCGCCGCCGACGGTACGCTCTCCGTCGCCAAGGGGGAAACGGCTTTTTATTGGACCACCCCCACGGCAGTGGCGGAAGCGTGGCAGGCGGCAAGCTATTCTGACACAAAGCCCTCCTCCTTCCGTGTCAGCGCAGACCAAAGCGTCGCCACTGCCTACCGGCAGAGCGATATGATTTATGCCGCCGCCGCGACAATCAACTACGGAAACCCGCTACTTACCTTCCGTCACCTGCCCGTAAAGGGGGTGGTGAACCTCCAAGCAGGCAAGGGCGTAACCGAAGACGAGGTAAGGGCTGCCACCGTCACCTTCCTCAATCAACACCTCATTTCCGGAACGATAGC
>JAVXFZ010000132.1:0-4617 GCA_036657595.1 Odoribacter sp.
CAATACCCTACAGATTTAACAACCATTTCCATACGGGAATAACCTCGATTGCTATATTGCCAATTTTCAATATCTGCTCGTTGTTTCGTGTAATAATTATCAGTTTTTTACACTCTAATATACCCGACAATTTTACCAGAGCACTAACTTCCCTATCAAATGTACCATCACTATTATTCAGATTATAACAAACCTGAATAGCAATAGCTTCATCGGGGATATAGAAATCAACTTCAACACATTTATTATAGAAAAATACAGCATCGTTTCGTCCATATTTTCGCAACAAACTGACTGCAACCAAGTTCTCTAACAATGAGGTGTCTTGATCAAGTAAGAAAAGATTCAGAATTCCATTATCGGTGAAATAATATTTAGGGTTGGTTTCTTTATCAACAAGTTTACCGGCTATATTCTGTATTGAAGAAATCAACCAGGCATCCTTAGCATATTCTATGTAATTGATGATGGTAGTTTTCCCTACTTTCACTCCGGTTGACGATACAATATTAGCAATCCGGGTAAAAGACATCGGTTGTTTAATACTTTCGGCTAACTTCTTGAATAAAATACGCAATGCAAATGTATTATCTACCGAATGCCGGGCTGCAATATCTCCTAAATATATTTTTTGATAGACACTTGTCAGATAATCCCGTTTTGCTGAAAAACCAGCACCTTCAGGAAATCCTCCATAATAGAAGTAGTCATTGAATTTTCTTAGTATCGCCGCTTTTGTTTCAGTTGCCAATAAGGAATTTTCATTGACGTTGACATTGTTTGCATTCAAAAACTCTTTAAAACTATAAGGATAAACATCTATAGGAATATAACGTCCTCCGAGAGTAGACTGTATATCCTGACTCAACATTTTTGCATTACTCCCGGTAATATAAACCCGGTGTTTAGTGTCTGCCAATCGACGGGCGAATTTCTCCCAACCAGCTACGTTTTGTATCTCATCAAGAAAAAAAATAGGTTTTTTACCATACATTTCCAAATGTACTTCCAAAAGCAGATTCAAATTTTCCAAAGACATACCGACAAGACGCTCATCCTCAAAATTAAGATAGAGCATTTCGTCCCAATGAATTCCTTGGGCAAGTAGTTGTTGCATCCGTTGATAAAGCAAAAAAGATTTACCTGCTCTCCGAATACCTACAAAGACATAATTTCCAAACTCTTCAAAAGTAAAATCCCTTGGGATCACCTTGTATTTTGGCACTTCTATCTGGTTGTCTGCAATGACTGCCTTTAAAACATTTTTATCCATATTTCATTGTGTTCTATCAACAAGACAAATATATGATATTTTTGTCTTATCTACAAGACGAAATGTCTTTTTCATCTAACTAATCCGATACTATCCACATCTAACCAATTAACAAAAACATCATTATTTATCTTTTACCATAAATGAGATGATATATTTATACGTTTATAGATAATGAAGAGTGTGAATGAAGTGAGCTATTTTTTGAGATATATCCATAATCTATCTGCATTTTATTCAAAATAAAGAAACAAAAAAAGACCTGAAAATCAAAATATTCAGGTATAATATAGATAAAATATAAATATAAAGTGTGAGTATATATGTCTCTTTTTAAGTCTTGGAGAGATGTCGGGGTGAAGATTTGAAATGTGTGGCGTCAACTGATAGTAAGCGATTGTCTGATTATTTTTATCCGGTAGGATTATTAATCGGTGAATATTGTATAAGTTTGTGCATCCTTACTTAATTTAATTTTTATGTCCGATTCGAAAACTTTGTTTCTGCTGGATGCCTACGCATTGATATACCGGTCTTATTATGCTTTTATCAACAATCCCCGCATTACGACGACGGGCATCAATACCTCTGCTACGTTCGGTTTTTGTAACTTTTTGTTGGAAATGTTGGAGCTTGAAAAGCCTACGCACGTGGCGGTGATCTTCGATCCGGACGGACCGACATTCCGCCACGAGATGTATGCACCCTATAAGGCGCAGCGTCCGCCTATGCCCGAAGACCTGAGAAAGTCCGTGCCCTATATCAAAGATATTATACGCGGGTTGGGGATTTTTTGTATGGATGCTCCCGGCTATGAAGCGGACGATTTGATCGGTACGCTGGCTAAAAAAGCGGAAAAAGAAGGATATACGGTTTATATGATTACGCCGGATAAGGATTATGCACAATTGGTCAGCAACTTGGTGTTTATGTATAAACCGGGACGTTCGGGCAATAAATCGGAAGTATGGGGGGTGCCTGAAGTGTTGGACCATTTTGGGATTGAACGGGTGGAACAGGTGGTGGATATATTGGGATTGATGGGCGATTCGGCGGATAATGTACCGGGTTGTTCCGGCATTGGTCCGAAAAGTGCCGCTACCTTGGTTTATAAATATGGAGATATTGATGGTATTTACGCACATATTGATGAGCTGAAGGGCAAACAGCGTCAGAATCTGCTGGATTGTCAACCGACCGTCAAGTTGTCGCGTACGTTGGTCACGATCTGCACGGAAGTGCCGACGGAGATGTCTGTCGACCATTTTGTCAAGCAGCCGATCGACCTGAAGATATTGGATCCGATTTTTAAAGAATTAGAGTTGTTTTCCCTCACTAAAAGGGTAGTGAATACAGAGGTAATAGAAGAAAAAACAGATAAACTGAAGGATGTTCAGGTGACTTACACGGATTACAGTCACGATCCATCCGCTTTGGCGAAAGAGCTGAAAGAGGTAACGGAATTTGCTATGCACATTGTGATGGGCACGGGGAATCTCTATAATTCGTGGCCGGTGTGGCTTAGTTTTTCTGTCGGTACGCACGAAGTCGGTTATTTGAAATTGCCTTCTGATGGAGAGAAAGCCCAACAGACGTTTTCTCTTTTTAAGGATGTTTTTGAGGATGCCAATAAAACAATGATTTCATTAGAGGTAAAGAATGATTTGATTTGGTTGAAAAGGGCGGGGATTTGCTTTAAGAACCGGATTTTTGACGTAAAAATAGCACATTACGTTCTTCATCCGGATATGTCGCACGATCTTTCCCGTATGGCATTGGAATATCTCAATTATAAATTGGCGGAAGCTAAAAAAGAAAATCAGCAGTTGTCTTTGCTGTTTGAAGAGGAAGTGGTGGAAGAAAACGATTTTGCAGAGAAAACAGATGTGATCTTTCAATTGAAAGAGAAGTTGAATGCCGATCTGCAACAAACAGGATTGTTAGCCCTATATGATCATATTGAAATGCCCCTTGTGTTTGTGTTGGCGGATATGGAATATGAAGGCGTGAGTATTGATACGAAGGCATTAAAAGTCATTTCGGAAGAATTAAGAGAACGGATCGGAGGAATCGAAAAAGAGATCTATCGTTTGGCGGGGCAGGAATTTAATATCAGTTCACCCAAGCAGTTGGGAGAAGTGTTGTTCGATCAATTGAAGATTGATTGCAATCACAAAAAAACAAAATCGGGGCAGTACGGTACTTCCGAGCAGGTCTTAGCAAAATTAGAAGAAGAACATCCGATTATCACTAAGATATTGGATTATAGGGGACTGAAAAAGTTATTAACCACCTACGCGGAAGCTTTGCCCTCGTTTATTGATCCGGCAAGCGGTAAAATACATACCCGATTTAATCAGTCGGAAGCTGCTACGGGACGGTTGAGTAGCCTGAATCCCAATTTGCAAAATATCCCCATTCGGACGGAGGAGGGACGGAAGATCCGGAAAGCGTTCGTGACGGGCGATGAGGACTATGTTTTCTTTTCTGCCGACTATTCGCAGGTGGAGTTGCGGTTAATGGCACATTTAAGTCAAGATAAAGAGCTGATAGATGCTTTTAATCACGATATGGACGTACACACGGCTACTGCTTCTAAAATTTATCATCTTTCGATTGAAGAGGTGACTCCTGAAATGCGGCGGCGGGCGAAGACAGCAAATTTTGGCATCATATACGGTATTTCAGCTTGGGGATTGGCAGAAAGGTTGCACATCAGCCGTAAAGAGGGAAAGGACTTGATAGATGGCTATTTTGAGCTTTATCCGGGAGTGAAAAAATATATGGAAGATATTGTTGAAAAGGCCCGTAAAAAGGAATATGTCGAAACGATTATGGGGCGGCGACGGTATTTGCGGGATATTAATTCACGAAATGCTGTGGTTCGGGGGATGGCTGAGCGAAATGCTATTAATGCTCCTTTGCAGGGATCTGCCGCTGATGTGATTAAAATGGCAATGATTAATATTCAAAAGCGCATAGAGGAAGAGGGATTGATGTCACGAATGATTATCCAAGTACACGATGAATTGAATTTTAAATGCCATAAATCCGAGCAGTATTTGTTGAAGAGTTTAGTGGTCAATTGTATGGAACACGTGGTGAAGCTCTCTGTTCCCCTCACTGTTAGTACCGGTTTTGGTGATAATTGGTACGAGGCGCATTGAAACAATATTTTCTTTCAAGCCACTTTTAAGCGGCTTGAAAGAAAATCTCTTTTTAACGAATCAGCATTACTTCTCCCTTTGTGTATCCGTCCATTCCTTCCCAAACGGATCCGTCTATGAATATAGCATTTGCTTCCCAACGATATACCCCTTTAGGTAAAGGTTTTCCATTAAATG
>JAVXFZ010000133.1:0-4470 GCA_036657595.1 Odoribacter sp.
CTAAATAGTCCGATAAAAAGATAAGAAAAGTTTATCGATCATCTATATCAAATAATCATAATCGCATATTGATAGTTGAAATATCTTATTTTAAGATACTTGTAAAAGCATAAGCGCGGTGTGAAATTTATATTTTCATTCTTTCATACAATTCAAAATAACATAAAATTCAGTCCCTTTTTCCAACTCCGTATGGAAACCAATCTTACCACCAAAACTTTCTACAATGCGACGACTGATAGCTAATCCCAAGCCCGTACCGCTAGACTTTGTTGTGAAATTCGGCTCAAAAATCTTTTTTTGACTATCTTCTGAAATTCCACATCCATTATCCCGTATTCGGATTTCAACTTTTTGATTCACCTTTCGCACCACAACTTGTATTTCCCCTTTCCGCTCATCCGGAATACTCTGTTCTGCATTTTTCAATAAATTGATAATGACCCGTCTCATCTGTTCCTTGTCGGCAAATATCCGAATCTCAGGCTCAATGTCGCACTTCAAAAGCTCTACATTATTCCGAAACAATATCACACAGCTATTTACCAAATCACCAATTTCAAATGTTTCGTTCTGCGCCACCGACATTTTGGCAAAATCAGAAAAAGCAGAGGCAATAGCTGCCATATTATCTATTTGTTCAATCAACATTCCGGAAATATCTTTAAAACGTTGTTTGAATTTCTCCGAATCTTCCATTTGCAAAGAACGTAACATAAACTGGATATTTAATTTCATCGGTGTCAGTGGATTCTTAATTTCGTGTGCAATCTGTCTTGCCATCTCCCTCCAGGCATTCTCTCGCTCCGAACGTGCTAATTGTTCAACACTTTCATCCAGTTTTGCTACCATATTATTATATTCCTGTACCAACATACCTACTTCGTCCTTGTGATGATATGAAATCTGCTCATTCTTACCTCCAAAATGCATCTTTTTCAACTTATCGTTCACCATCTGCAAAGGCTTCGTCACTTGCTCTGCCATCACTCCTGACAAAATGAAGGCAAGTACCATCACTACAATAGCAATATTTATAGTAATCACTACCATAATAATAATATCCAAATTCAATTCATCGTTCTGAGCAAAATAGGGCACGTTCAGAATATATGATTTCCCATTATCCAACGTTAATGGCATATAAGCAGACATATAACCCAATTCACCTATTTTTTCACTTTCTATGTAACTCGTTGATCCTTCTCCTTGGATATATTTTTGAGCTTTCGGATTAATCAGCGAACCATCAAAACCAAACTCAAAAACTTCCGGACGGGATGTTGCCACCAATCCGCCGGATGTGGAATAAATATTGATATCAATCATCAGTAGCTCGGAAATATCCGATAAGATTTTCGTGATTTCAGGGCATTCACTGACATCTACACAATCCAAATGTTCCAACTCTTTATTAACATATTTCAGCAATTCTATTACTTTTGTATTGTGCCTTCCTTCAAAACTTTTGGTATTCATATAAATACTCAAGGTTGTCAAGATAACAAACAATATAAATATCAGCGAAATAACATTATTTTTAATCCGAGTTTTCAATGTTCCCCGCCGAAAATTGATATCTCGATTTACATTAAAAAATAATCCATAAGAGAAAATAATAATACACAGAAAAAAGGCATATAGCACATTCATATAGTAGAGCGTAAAGGCATTTTCGTACAAGCTGATCACCAACATACTGTCATCGTCTACCGGAATCATCATGTGAGAATATTTGTCTTTATCAATGAGTTCTACCTCCTGATTATATTTACCAAAAGCCTTCAGTTTTTTGTAATAAACAAAATTTCCGGAAGAGGAAACCAATTCCCCTTTAGAATATTTTGCATAAGAATAACGATATATATTATTCTTTTCATTTGCCGACTTTCTTGATAATATTTGTGGATACCCGAGACCTTCATCGTCCTTTGCCGCATCAAACCGAAGATAAAGATTTATATTCCCATACCGGAAACGTCCCAAATACGTTACATATCCGTCAAAAGAGCCAATAGAATAAAATCCGGAAGACCCTATTTTATGCCCATATCGTTGAATGACATATTCAAAATATTCTCTACATTCCCTATACTCCTTTGTTTCCGACAATAAAAGACTGTCACCTGCACGACAAAAAGTAATATCCGGAGAATAATTATATCCTCCCATATCCAACAAATGTCTCTTTAATAAACTATCTGC
The DNA here is from genome assembly GCA_036657595.1 of Odoribacter sp. Classification (GTDB taxonomy): domain Bacteria; phylum Bacteroidota; class Bacteroidia; order Bacteroidales; family Marinifilaceae; genus Odoribacter. The sequence continues at coordinate 2,206 of JAVXFZ010000133.1, forward strand.
CTCTTGCTCTCGATTGGTATTCAATAATTGTTCTAAATTCGTCGACTGACGAATCATACTATCCATCTCCAATAATCGTTTTTCAAAATTGTAATCCCGCTCTTCTATTAATTCCGTCGCATAATCCATCCGTTGGCGTTGCTCTTTATAACACTCATATTTTTTTGTCACCATCACAATATAGATCGACAATAAAAATATAACCAAAATATAGATACTTCGCTGAATGTCTTTTTTAAGCAAATACTTATTTATTGAAAGTAATAAGGATATTACCCAAATGAAAAAACAATCCCAAAAATTTGTATATAGATTAAAGACACTACTAATTAACCATAAGCCAAGACATATCAAGGTCATCATTTTAACCACATTCCAAAACGACATAATGTGTTGGAACAGCGAAATAGCCACATATATAATAATAAAGATGACTAAACCGCCGAAAATAATAGCAATAAAGGCAAGTACGGAGGGTATTCCAACGTGAATTAATTGTGCTACATTCAGGTGGATGTCCATATTTTCCACCACAAAATCAATTAAAAAGTTGAAGAAATCAATAAATAAAAAGACAATACCGATCAAGCTCACAGCTATTAAATACCGGAAACGATGTAATTTCTCACTTTGATAATTAATCTTGAGATTAGTAAATGTAATATAGACTATCTGAAATATACAAAAGGTAGTCATCAATAAATCCCCGATAGAAGATAAAAAAATATCCTTAGAAATATGCTCATCAAAAATAGGCATACGATAAAGTGTCGGAGGCATACGAAAAGTCTGCATAAAATAACGCAGTCCCAATAGAAATAATAAGAATCCACTAAAATACAGCAACTGACTTTTCCAGCTTTTCGTGTTTTTCAGTAACAAGTCATAAATATAAAATAGACTTAGAAAAAATAGCAAATACATTGATAATAGCAAATAATTAGATGCCCGCTCTTTGTATTGATCGCCATAGCCAATATAGAAAAGTCCTACATTATCTTTATCCTGAATCAAATGTCCGCCACTTATAGCAACAGGAGAAATTGTGATCTGCTTTTCATTCTCCTCTGTGATTTTCAGAAATTCTCCAAATTTATTCTTAATATAATTATTTGTATAGGGATAATCATTTTTGATTTTAAGGAGAGCAAAATAATTTACATCTTTATACTTCCTACTGCGCACCTCATAATGAGTATTCCCCCAACGAATAAAATTTCTCCCTTCTGTCAATTGCTTAAACAGCCCAGTCCCTTCGACCAATTCATTTGTCCAGAAAAAAATCTTTCCTTCCTTGAAACCAACGAATATTAAATCTTCTTCCCAAACTTCAGCATTAATATTCACACTGTCTCGAAAGGTTTCTAACAGATGATCCGCTTGCACCTCTTTCTCGTGCAAACGTTCCTCAAAACGTTCCACCCACGTATTCTCATCTTGGCGATAAAATAAATATTCCGTCAATGCCGTTGCGCCCAATAATACGAACGCTAACGTTAAAACAATAAAAGCTCTTTTTTTCACCTCTTTTTCATTTAACTTTCCAATTTTATTCGTGATGGTAAGGTTCTCCTTTCATAATCGTCATTGCCCGATACAACTGCTCTGCAAATATCATTCGGACCATCTGATGCGAGAATGTCATTTTAGACAACGAAATTTTATCATTTGCCCGCTGATAAATAGCTTCAGAAAAACCATAAGGTCCTCCAATCACAAAAATCAATCTCTTTGTTCCATTCAACATCTTTTGTGCCAGAAATTCAGAAAAACCAACTGAACTATATTGCCTCCCATTTTCATCCAACAAAATAACCACATCCGTCTGCTGGAATTGTTCCAACAACAGCTCTCCTTCTTTCTCTTTTTGCAAGATCTCGCTCATATTTTTAGCATTCTTTACATCTGCAATCACCTTCATTTCGTAAGGAATATATCTTCCAAGCCTCTTTTCATACTCAGCTATTCCCTCTCGAATATAAGCTGCATCTGTCTTTCCAATCACCAACAAACAAATTTTCATATCGTCATCATTACTATTTTGGAAATCAATTCATTCACATCTACATCTTTCTCAACCATTCAACGAAAATAACATTTTTTTCCAACATCCTTTGCAAAAAATCGGATTTAATCCCTATATTTGCACCCGTTAAAAGGTTTTTACCTCTTTAGCGCGCGCAAGTGCAGGTCCCATAGCTCAGTTGGTCAGAGCACCTGACTCATAATCAGGGAGTCCTTGGTTCAAGCCCAAGTGGGACCACA
>JAVXFZ010000134.1:0-4297 GCA_036657595.1 Odoribacter sp.
ACCATCTCTCGCGGGTGATCGTCGGATCTAATTCGGCATTCACTAAGTCGCAAATATAATTCGACTTTGTATCGGAATATTTACCAAAAGGCTTCACTCCTATGGAATTCCACCAATTGATGTAAGGCACTGATTCATCAAAATACTGATAAATTGTAGTCATACTATATTCATCCCGCATCGGATAGAGAAATTTAAAATGTTCATTTTCCACCAATTGTATTTCAAATATTTTGAATTTCTTTGCCACTAATCTATTACGGAACAATTTAATCTCAATAGATCCAGTTGCTTCACCGGCTTTTATCACCGGATCAGGAGTCATAATTTTGTAATCGACATCTACCAATGCCGGAGCCGTATCATTTTCAATGATCCGGAATTTGAAAGGTCGATCGTAATCAACAACATTTCCCATTAGATTGACCTGATAGGTCACGATACCTTCTTTTACTTGCGCAGGAATAATTCCGAAAGAATAGGTTAATTCTCCGTCTGTACCCCTGAGGTCATCAAAAAAGATTCCACTCTCACCGCTATAGGTGATCATCTCTTTTCCGCAACCGGACATTGTCGCAATCAATGCGATCAGAGAGATGATATTTATTAAATATCTTTTCATAGGTTTATCATTTTATTCTTATCGTGTTTGACTAAGTGATATAAACTGTTAGTATTCGATTTCGCTCTTTGCCTTCGGAAGCACATATTGCAAGGCTGAAAGAGAGGCATCCATTCCATCTCCCGTTTTGATGCTTTCCAAATGTTTGCGCTTAAAGTAAAAGAATAACTGCCCTTCACACAGAAATTCACGATAATACTCCCGAGTCAGGTAAGCTTCAAAATTATCTTTAAAATACGCTGCTCCCGGCTTATTTAAGCCCCTATTTTTACGAATCGTCATCATTAAATCATACCGTTCAGCCTCATCTGTTGAACATTCTGCCGCAATATAATAAGCTTCAGAGATGCGAATCAACGGTATGGTATGATTGAGAAGTGAGTCGGTTGTCGGTACTTTAGCATATTTTGAGCAAATATAATTGGTTGTAGTACCCACAACTCGGCTATCAGCAAACATAGGAAGTGCTCTATAATCTGTTGCCCATTCACTCATTCCTGCCGGATTTCCGTAATAGCCCAACGTTTGTGTCCAAGTTGAAATCACACTCAACATACTATTATTAGCCTCCGGATTAAATGCCACTTTGAAATTATCCCAACGACGTAAATGTTCTAATGCAAACAATACTTCCGAAGAGAATATACGATCCGGACTTACTACGTTGCCTACAATGTCGGTCATCTTAATAAAAGGGAACCATTTTTCTTGAGCAGCGATTACTTCTTTGGCAGCGATATAAGCCGAATCCTTTTCACCGGCATAAAGTGCTGCACGTGCCAATAAAGTTTCTACCGCATAATAATTCATCCGATAGGTACGATTCCGAAAATTGTCGTACATATCTTGATTGATAGAGGGTCCCTTCTCTATAATCGGATCGTATTTCTTCAGCAAGTCTCTCGCTTCTTTTAAATCAGTAAGCACGTGATCCATAAATTCTTTTCCCTTGTAATTCACTACCACCGTGGAAACTTTTTTATTGTAAGGAATTGTTTCCTCTTCAGCTCCCTCCGGATACATTGGTCCAAATAAACGGAAAAGATCTAAGTGAAGCATCGCACGCACCGCCTGTGCTTCGCCTTTAATAATACCATAATTCATTTCGGACAACACGTTTCCCCTACCGCTTTCACAATTATCAAGCAGTACATTGATATTTGCAATCAGACCGTATGCTTTTTGCCAAATCGCATCAAAATAAGCTTTTGCCGCATCGTCATCGTACCAATGTTTTGAAATTACACTGGGCGCAACATTTATGTCATCTACCACAAAACGATTTGCAAGATATTCAACCGTAGTCATCGTCAATTGCTGACCATATAGATTAGCAGAGTTCAGTTCGATATAAACACCATTTAAGGCATTTCTAAATCCTTCTGTCGTAGCAAATACTTGTTTTTCAGATAACTGATCGTATGGTTTTACCTCCAGCCAAGATTGACAGGAAGAAAGTATCCAAGCTACCCAAATTGTTATTATGATCCTAAAATTTCTTTTCATTCCAATCTATATTTTAAAAGTTAAGAGAGAGGGATAACGACATCGTACGAGCAAATGGATAACTGGTACCCCGCTCACGCGTGATTGATGATACTCTGAATAATTCATTTGTATATGCACTGATTCCCAATCGGTCTATACCTAAACGCTTCAGACTTTCCTGTTCAAAGGTATATCCGACACGCAATGAACTAAGACTTAAATAATTATCTGTATCCAAAAAACGAGATGAAATCGGAGTACTTTCAGTCAGGCTGATTCCTTTGAATTTTGAAATATCACCCGGTTTTTGCCAACGATTGTAAAGAGCTCGTTTGTCCTGATTGTTCGCTAAAGTGGAACGAGTGATGTTCTCAACTTTGGAATACAATGCATTGTTAAATACATCGCCACCCAAACTATAAGTAAAAAATACACTCAAAGAAAATCCTTTATAAGTAAACATATTACCAAATGATCCTGCAATAGAAGGGTTTGAATCTCCCACCTTTACTTCATCATCGTATTCATATTCGTAGGTATAAGTTCCATCAGGTCTTAAAAATATTTCTTTACCAGTAGCCGGATCAATACCTAAAGAGGGTACAGCAAACATAGCAGTCGTGCTTGCACCATCCTGATAACGAATTAGATTTTTATTTTTCTTATTGGCACTATTAAACTGATCAAGTTTATGACCGATCTGTTCATATTTAGACCTGTTTGTGCGGAAATTTAAACTGATGGTATACATTTTCCGATCCCGTGGCTTATATAAAGGGGAGAAGTTGATGGTTCCATTAATACCTTCTCCTATCTGTATACCACTATTGGTTAGTGTTGTTGTCTGTCCCGTTGACGACGGTAGTCCGATGCTTGCCAATAATGGATCAGTCCTTTTACGATAAACATCCAACGTCACGTGCATCCGATTACTAAACATTGAAAGATCTATACCGGCATTCAAATCCAATGTCTTCTGCCAATCAAGATCCGGATTACCGTAATCATTTACAATCAATCCGGCTCCAAAACTATTTTGCAACCAGGTATCAAAAACATAGGTATTATACGATTGCTGTCCACCAAAATTTTGGTTACCGGGATTTCCGACAGAAACACGTAGTTTCAAATTTGAAATACAGGGAACATTGTTTTTAATAAAAGCTTCATTGTGAGCATTCCAAGCAAATCCAAATGCCCAAGTTTGCGTATAGACTTTATTGACACCAAAAACTGACGATCCATCCAAACGATAGTTGAAATCGAGCAAGTAGCGGTTGTCATAAGAATATCCACCATTGAAATAAAGGTTGTGCGAACGACTAACATTTTCTCTGTATGAAGGTGAACCATTCGGATAGGCATTCGCAAAAGACGGACGTGTGAAATCACCTTTAGGGAAACCTAAAGCACTATACGATTTATTGGTATTGGATGTATGTTGAAAATTAGTACCCCCCACAAGACTTAGACGGTGTTTTTCCGCAAATACCTTTCCATAACTAATCGTCCCGTATATTTCATAACCAAAATTATCCGTGCGGCTATTATTATAACTTCCCTTTTCAAGAATAGAAGAAGCATCAAACCGTGTATCTTCCGGAGAATAGAAATTTTCGTATTCGGAGGTGCTCTTTGAAAGACTAATTGTAGCACTTAATTTCAGACCTTCCATAATGGTCCAATCAGCCATAAAATTATCACGCAATCCCAAAGAGGTTCCTTTTATAAAACTATTCCGCGAATCATTCCACATCGGATTGGAAACCGTATAAGGTTTTGCTGTTTCTGTACCGGTAATATTAGCCGATTTAAAATTTTCAAGATAACGATTGATCTCACCATCTTCCCCAGTTTTCCGGTAATAGGGATTTGCTGCCGCATATTCATAATAAGGTACAATCGGATCTCCGGTACTCGTGTAGTCCATTGTGAATTTGTTCGAGAATTGTACTTGTTTATATCTGTAGATCAAATCAATATTTCCACCGAAGACCTGTCGTTCTGAATTTTTCATCACCCCCATCGTATTTCGATAGTTTATACCTAAACCATAACGCATTTGATCGTCACCACCATCTACATAAAGATCGTGACGATGGTTTACACCCGTACGCACCGGTTCTGAAAGCCAATAAGTATCAACCCCACGATCCACTTCCGCTTTCAGACGATTATAACGCATCA
>JAVXFZ010000135.1:0-4213 GCA_036657595.1 Odoribacter sp.
GGCTGGTTATGATTTTCTGAAACAGGCATATCCTAATATGACTAATAAGGAACGGGCGGAAAGTATGACAACGGCTATGAGTATGGATTTTAATAGATTCTTATCGCCTGAAGAAATACATAAAAAAATAGATCTTTCGTCCGAGGGGAATCATTTTGTCCGTTTGGTGGAAAGAGAGAGTGGTGAGAAAACTTTTTTGCGTATATTTAATGATCCTCTTACACATCCCGGTGAATCGGAAATTACGGTTGCTTTGAAGCGATTGGTAGCGAGAATGCCATTGGTCGGATTTCTTACCGGTCACGGTGAACGGGATAATAAAAGCGGAGGGGATCGAGATTATAAGCTGTTTGCACAGGATAAACCTTATCGTACTTCTCTGATTAATCAAGGTTTTGATTTTACAGATGTCACATTGAATCAGGAAATACCGGAAGATATTGATATTTTGGTTATTGCGGAAATGCGACAAGCATTGACTGATGCTGAGATTGAAATTTTGGGAAAATATATCAGTCGGGGAGGAAATTTAATGATAGCCGGAGAGCCTAAAAGGATGGATGTCATGAATCCTTTGTTGGAACAATTTGGAGTGAAATTGATGCCGGGATGTTTAGTGCAACCAACTCCGAATTACCGGGCAGACTTGATATTGGCTAAAGCGACTCGGGAAGCCGGAGATATTGCTTATACCTTCAGAGGGCTTAATAGTGATGGTAGGGTGATTACTATGCCGAATTGTACTGGTTTGGAATATACGACGGATAAAGGATATGAGGTGAAACCTTTGTTGGTCACCGAATCAAAAGGGGTTTGGAATGAATTGGAAACGATCGATTTTATTGATGATACAGTAAAATTAAATCCAGCTATCGGCGAGGTTGAGAAAGCTTATGCAACGGCTTTAGCATTGTCGCGGAAAGTAGGTCAGAAAGAACAGAAGATTATCATATTGGGTGATGCTGATTGTATTAGTAATATTGAATTTCAGACAACTCGAAAAGATATATTTTCTGCTAACTATACGTTGGTTACCGGATCGTTTTATTGGTTGTCTGACGGGCAGGCTCCGATTGATGTTCGCCGTCCGGCATTGTCGGATAACAATATGACAATGAGTAAAGAAGGCGTTTATTGGTCTAAAATAGGATTGATAGGAGTTTGGCCTGCTTTGATGCTGTTGCTGGCTCTTTTTATCTGGATACGGAGACGAGGAAGATAGAATAACAAATTAATAGAAGAAGATGAGCTTTATTATTGATAAACAGACTTTGAATGATCTGAATATATTCGGAAAAAATAGAGGAGAATCCGTTTATAGTTTATTTAATGGTACTCAGACAAAAGGAGGTGCTTTGATATTGGAGGAGATATTCCGTTATCCTTTGTCGGATGTGACCGAAATCAATAAACGTAGTTCTCAGATTTGTTTTTTCAGAGAAAAAGGAGTGACATTTCCTTTTCGTGGTGAGTTGTTTGATACGGTTGAGTATTATTTAAGCAATACAGATAATCGAAGTCGGCTTGCTCCAGAGGAAAATAAACTTCAGCAGAAATTTAGAAGTTATATGGGAACGGATACGGAGTATGAGCAAGTACACAAAGGTGTGCTTGCTTGGATTGAAATCATTAATAAATTGGATGATTTTGTACAGTTGATTTTGTCTTCTAAAGGAGGGACTCCTTACGATGCCGATGCTGCTGAGATCCGGGATATGATCTTGGATTTCAGTTGGGCATCTGTGGAGAAGGAGGCGAAGAAATTATCGTATACAAAAACAGCTGAATATGATCGTATCTTGAGATATGAAAAACGAGATAAGTTGAAGGAGCTCTTGTATTTTATTTATAATTTGGATGTATACATAGCAGTTGCCGGGGTGGCAGCAAAACGGGGATTTGTTTTTGCAAAAGCTTTAGATCAGTTGCAGAATAAGATAAGTATTCGAGGTTTGTATCATCCGCAACTGAAGTCACCGATATCTAATACCATCGAGATTGATGAAAATAGTAATATTATTTTTTTGACAGGAGCCAATATGGCTGGGAAATCCACCTTTATGAAATCGTTTGGGATTAGCATATTTTTAGCACATATTGGATTTCCATTACCAGTAGAAAGTATGGAATTTACGCTACAGAGCGGGATGTATACAACCATTAATTTACCGGATAATTTGAGTATGGGTTATAGTCATTTTTATGCAGAGGTTCTTCGCTTAAAGAAGGTGGCGGAGCAAGTTAGCCGTACTCAAAATTTAGTGATTATTTTTGATGAATTGTTTCGAGGTACCAATGTAAAAGATGCTTACGATGCGACGGTTGCTGTGACAGAAGCGTTTGCTCGGAAACGAAATTGTACGTTTGTTATTTCTACGCATATCATTGAGGCAGGTGAAACTTTGAAAGAATTGTGTGGTAATATCAATTTTGTATATCTTCCGACGGTGATGGAAGGTAGTCAACCGGTTTATACCTATAAATTGAAGGCTGGTATTACGAACGACCGTCACGGGATGATGATCATTAATAATGAACATATTTTAGAGATTATCAAGGGCTCGGAATCATTTACAAAATAGAATAAGATTATGAGTTTTATTTCGGATAAACAAACACTGGACGACTTAAATGTTGTTGGGAAATATAAGAATAATTCTATTTTCAACTTATTTAACCACACCCATACACGGGGAGGGGAACGGGTGTTGGAAAATTTATTTCAATATCCTCTTTCGGATGCGGTTGAGATTAATAAACGAAGTGCTATATTCGATTATTTTCGAGAAAATGATATTTCTTTCCCGTTTGAAAAGGAATTATTTGATGCGGTGGAGCATTATACGAGTAGTCCAACTCACGGAAATCAGCTGATTGCAATGTTGAATATGTGTCGCCGTAAGTTTCTTCATTATATTGCTTCGGATAAAGAATTTGAGGTGATCAGTTCGGGGCTTCTTGCAACAATTGAATTTCTTAATATTCTGAGGGATTTTGTTACTTATCAGGGAGCGAGGGGACGATCTTCTGTCTACGCTGATACATTGGAGGAGATGAATGGCATACTTCAGGAAAAGCGGTTAGAAGAAGTGTTGAATGAAAGAGGGGCAAAATGTTTTTCTCTTTGGCAGATGATCCGCTATGACTATTTATTGAGATGTACCTGTCTGGAGAATATAAAAAGATTAATGGAGATTATTTATTGGATGGATGTATATGTTGCGGGTGGGAGAGTGGCACGGGAACGTGGATTTACCTCTGCCGTGGCTGTTCCGAAAAATGAGCAAGAAAGTCATATTCACATTACAAATGTATTTCATCCTCAGCTTTCTGGGGCTGTTCCGAATTCGGTATTTATTGATTCTGGACAAAATGTGATATTTCTGACAGGAGCGAATATGGCAGGTAAGTCTACTTTTATGAAATCGTTTGGAGTAGCAGTTTATTTGGCTCATATGGGATTTCCGGTAGCTGCAGAAAAGATGGAGTTTACCGTGCAGGATGGAATGTACACTTCTATTAATGTACCGGACAATTTGAATATGGGATATAGTCATTTTTATGCGGAGGTGTTGCGTATTAAAAAAGTGGCGATAGAAGTTAGCCAGTCTAAAAATTTGGTTATTATTTTTGATGAATTATTTAAGGGAACCAACGTTAAAGATGCTTATGATGCTACTGTTGCTGTAACTGAGGCTTTTGCGGAGAAACGAAATTGTTCGTATATTATTTCTACTCATATCACAGAGGCAGGTCATACATTAAAAGAGCGTTGTCCCCGTATGAAATTTGTCTTTTTGCCTACTGTGATGGATGGTTGCGTCCCTCGTTACACTTATATTTTGCAAAATGGAATTACCAATGATCGTCACGGAATGATGATTATTAAAAATGAGCATATTTTGGATATCATTAATGGATAAATATCTCACTGTAAATAGAAAGATGTTATCTATTAAATTTTGATTGAATATTATAGTTTAACATTTGAATTTATCCTTATAAAAGCTGTATTTGCTATTGGTTTGCATTCAATTATTTCCAACGTACTAATATATCTTTAATATATTATTGGTACAGGAAGTTTGATTATGATTAGGTGTAATTCAGGTGTAGGCATTGTCATTATATTGGTATATAGATTTATTTTTTTCTTCCTTACTTTATTCCTGTATTAAAATAGGAGTTTTTTTTGAATAAAAATTGTTTTCTT
>JAVXFZ010000136.1:0-4146 GCA_036657595.1 Odoribacter sp.
ATCTGATATACATTTGACAGTATATACGCCATCAACATATACATAAATTATGGCAGATAAGTGAGTCGCACCGCCGGGAATAGAATAATTTTCAAATAAAGTAAACTCCAATCCAACATAAATATGATATTTGCCGGCTGCTTTAATTGTATAATTTCCACTTGAATCTATGCAATTCCCTTTGTCAACCGACGGCTTAATGGATAACTCAAATCCACTAAGCTTTACATTTTCAACAGGAAGTACGGATCCTTCCACATCGTAGATACCACCGGCAGCACCAACTTCAGGCATCAGGTCAAGTGTATGATTGTTAAAACATATCAGATCTTTTAACGCATCTACACCCTCTACGTTGATGTTGTATTTCTCCGACAAAAAAATACGCTTCAAAATACCAAATACTTTCGCTTGAGGAATGAAGGAATAAAAGCTTCCCCGCGCTGCTCGATCCGGATTTGTCGGATTGACAATAAAACCCTTCTTCCCCCAGTCTATTTGGTTTGTCGTGCTATTTGTTTCACTATCAAGGGAACCATAGAGATCAGGAGCGTAGATATTCGGAAATGTAAAGAGATCATCCCCACGATTCCGAATATCATCAACGTATTCATACACTGTTTTTTTAAAAGGAATCACCGGAAGGGAGAAATTGGTTAATAGTTTATCGGAAAAATCAACAGAGAATTGGTTTAAAGTAGCCGCACAACGGAATACATCCCCACTCACTTGTATAATGATCAACTTGCCGCGAAATAATGGTATCCCACAATAAGACATCCGCCAATTATATTCTCTCCATTTGCCAACAACCTCTATGCAATTGGAATATTGAAAGATCTTTTCGTTGTTTTCCGTCGGCAAATCAAATTGGTAGACTACACTTGTCGGTATTGAATCCGATTCAAACAAAGAAGAATTTACCTCTACGCGAAGATTAATATTCGCCGGAAGAAGTAGCGCCTCATTGTCAATAAACATCTCTATCATACGTATATTTTTTTTAACAATAGTATTGCATCAGGATAAGCAAAAGGATAAAAATGGGGCGACTATGCCCCCCATTTTCCTTTTATATTTTAAAATTATCAAGTGAATTTATACATTTTCCCGCTCCCACATTTGACCGTACAAATGGTCGTCAAAAATGGAAATTCACTTTCCGGAATCTTATCTAAAATATCCTTTACAGCTTTGGAGTTGGAAAAGAACTTTCCTTCCGCTCCCGACTTGCGGAAATGAACCAAGTAACGGTTATCACCGTGTTGCGTCTTTACATCCGCAATGTAATCCAATACTTCGATCTCGCAATTGATAATATCGGAAATGGAGATTTGCGGACAATTAAACATTTTACGATTGTCATCCGGAACGATTCCTAATTCGTCGAAATGTTTCATAATGGAATGTTTAAGATCACGCAATCAGCATCAATGTGCTCCTTTAACAGCTTGCGCCGGGACAAAAATGATCTGTATTTCTCGGTATAACTATTATCAAGTACTCCGAGTACGGAGGCATTGTAATCATTGAGCAATTTCGCCTCAACACCATTTCCCCACATTGCAGATATTACCGATTCTGTGATTTTATTGGCGGTAAGAGTACCCCACACAATCACCTCAAGGCAGCTCCATTGCGCCACTAACACGGGTTGCTTTGATGATCCTACGGACGAAGTAGATTCCATCGGATTGTTAGCAAGATGTTCTACCCGTTCCTCCTTGATGTCCCAACGATAGAAATAAGAACCATTACCGATAGCCTCAAGAATAGCAGGTTTTTTGTCATAATTAGCGTACTTCATAATATTCTGGTTTTAAAATTGTTTTCAAAAGATGTTTGGAATTACTGTGTTTAGCCCATCCAAGCCATCCACATAAGTTTTTTTTATATTCTTTTGCCGTCATGTCTTCCCGCTTGTTTGTTTTGGCGGCAGCGCGACAAAAGTTTTTTTTGATACTCTTACGAATCTTCGTATGTGTGTGATAAAAAACAAAACCAACGAAATCAATGCCACGAGAATCAACAGGAAAGATTTGATAGTTATCTTTCAGATTTAGATTTAATTCGGTCATCAAATAATGATTGATCTGCACAAGCAAGCCGTGAAGAAACGACTTGTCGGCGTGCAAAAACACCATATCATCCGCATATCGACAGTAATACCGTAAGCCTATTACCTCTTTGATCCAATGATCAAAGTAAGAAAGATAAAGGTTGGCAAAATATTGGGATAGATAGTTGCCTATCGGAACACCAACAGCACTGTCAATAATCTCATCCAAAAGCCACAATAAATCGGAATCCTTTATCTTTTTACGAAGAATGGTCTTCAATATATCGTGGTCTATACTGGGATAGAATTTTCTTACGTCAATCTTCAAACAATACCGACTTCCATCGGTATCTTCCATTGACCGCTTCACGTGAAGCATTGCACCATTTATGCCCCTCTTTTTGATGCAGGAAAAAGTATCCATTGTAAAAATAGACCCCCATATCGGCTCCATTATGTTCATAATGGCGTGATGAACTATCCGATCCGGATAATACGGCAATCTATATATATCACGTTCCTTTGGATCGTGGATTGTGAATACATCGTAAGAGGACGTGTGAAATGTCTTCAAAACAAGCTGCCGGTGAAGCTGAAGGATGTCTTCCTCCTTGTTCTTATCGTGAAGTCGGATGCCATACCTATTACCTTTCTTACGCCTCGCTTTCTTATCCGCAAGACGAAGGTTTTCCAATGAAATAATCTTTTCGTATAAATTTCCTATTCGCTTCATTTTTTTATTTTTTGCTTTTCACTTAGGGAACCTTCGTATGAACTACCAATACCCTTTTGAAATTGTCTTTTTTTGCCAAGAGGCAAGGTTATTACTCCACCAAAAAAATAATCTGAAAAACAGAGGTGTGACCCGATATTCGCATTCGATTCCGAGGGGGTGTTATTCGTATTCGCATAGCTGAAGCCTGCATAAGCGCCATTATCCGCATCCGAACCCACAAGAACACCACGCAATGAGTAATCAACCTATTTAAAATCTCCGCGTAACGCTTTACGCAGGAATAAAGCAAAGGCGCGACCCGATAGTCGCCGTCGAAGCCGAGGGGGCGTTACCCGTATTCGCACAACCGAAGCCCGCATAAGCGCCATCATCCGCACCCGAACCCACAAGAACACCACGCAGAACAGAGTACTCAGCCACGTAAGTATAATAATAATCACACCAAAAGGTAGTATCGCTTCCACCTGTTTTCGCCGGAAGAATGTCACCAAATTCACCCATTATCATCTCAGTCGCGTAACCATTCACTCTCGACGCAAGCCCACGCATTTCGTATCCTGTATGATCCGTATCCTTGTAATTATCCGGATTAGAACATACGTACACATTACTTGTACCTCCATCAAGATTGCTTTTTACGTCTACAATGATACCGTCCGTCCATTTCCATATATGACCAAATGGATTTTCAATCCCCCGGTAACGATTAGCATACATTCCCTTCAAAACAGTACCATCCGCATTCAATACACTGTATAACACCTCTCCTGAGTTGTTGTTAAGAGAATTTGTATGACCACAAGGAATGAATGGATTAAGACCGTTAAAACTCCTCCAAACGGAAGTATCAAACAAAGTAGCACCGGAACCAAGCCCACCTTGAGAAAATCCGTTCGCATCCTTTTGAGCAGTATAAGCAGCCTGACTATTCAAAGTGGCATATTCTATGTAAAATAACCAAGCTATGGATTTATTGATATTATAATCGTTGCAATTCCATTGCGCACCGGCACCACGTTTTCGAGCAGATGATCGAAAATCTGTCCTACTCATACCTGTCACCGGTCTGCCGAGCAAGGAATTTGGCTTACCATCATACGTCACTTCGTTAGTACCGCCACGGAAATCAGCCGCCATATTCATAATAGAACACAGCTTGCCTGTACTCCGCTCGATAGAAGCTTCAAAAGCAGATACGTATTGCCTTTTTACAAAGTGATAACCCGGAAGCGGATATTCACTTATTTTAGCCCGACGCTTCGTGCCTTCTGTTTCAAACTTACGATAGTGCTCCGGGATCTCAACCATTACCTGACCACTTACGCCGGATAGGTCGTGCCCGTTCCAATTG
>JAVXFZ010000137.1:0-4135 GCA_036657595.1 Odoribacter sp.
TACCCGAATTGTTTTACTGTTGGAATTTTTCTTGTCCTCGAATTAGACCGTGAAAGATACAGTATTTCGTTAAATTTGAACTGGATTAAAAAAAGAAAAAACTCTGTAAAAATTTAATTTACAGAGTTTTGCATTAATACAGCTTTTCTTTTGGCGGAAAGACGGGGATTGAAACTATGTTTCTAATCGTCTGTATATCAATCTTTCAAAACTCTGAAATTATCGTGTCACCGAATTTGAACGTTCCAATTTTCTGCGAAATTCATCGCATTTCGTTTAGGCAAATATAATCAAAATATTTAATAAAGCTAATTTTAAAATATACTCTCAATATATTCAGTTGGTGTTTTATACCCCTCTCTACTGTATATCTTACATTTTTAATAAGCTATAAAAATACTTTTGCAAACTCTACCTATTTCGCAGCAGATAAATTTCTGTAGGTTGCTATCGTTTACATCATTTGATTATCAAAATCAATAAAATTTATATGTAATTACAAATTATTATAATCCCATAATCATATCAATATATGCTAATAACGAAATTTCGTCAATTATCTTCTTGTATCAATAAAGCTATAGTTAATTATAATAGTTAGTAATAAGCAAAGCTAAACGTTCAAATAACGGTTTATCAGGGAAAGTATCTTTATTGGATTTTAAAATATCTTTTATTTTTTCTGAATTATATTCATTATGAGTATGTTGCTCTTTAAATACAAGTTCTAAGTCATTCATTATTTCACTATTTAATTGGGAGGAACAATCTGCCATTACGGCTAATAAACAACTAAAACCATTATAAGAAACTTGAGGTTTTCCTTTATTTACTAAAAGTGCTAAAATAAAACCTTTACAAAAATACTTATTAGAAATCCATGTATCTTTCTTTGCTTTAGCAAAAGAAATGGCTGAGTAAGTATTATTACAACAACAAAGCCCTAAAAAACTTCCTAATTTCTCAGACTGTTCAGTGTTAAAATATTCAGATAGAGGAGCATTTAGACTATCCAAAAAATCAATAAATTGCATTTGTTTTCCAAAATTCCAATCTTTTATTTGCTCCTCCCATATTCTTTCTATTAAAATAGATTTATCTAAATATAACGAATAAGAGGACGTTATTGGAAAATTCGTTAATTTTATGTAATAAACATTCTTATAGTGTAAATCAATATCTTTATTTGTAGAAAGAAGATGATTTACCATTAATAAGGTTTCTTTGATATTATTAGGTTCCAATTGTTCAAAATATCTAAACAAAATATCTCTGTATTTTGTTTGTAATTTATTCCACGTTATTGCTGTATTAAAAATAATCCAACAAATAGTTGGATATGCTGATAATTGTTTTTCAATTGTGAAAGAGGGATCATTAAAATCTACATTATCTTTTGAGAATAATTCTATGATAAAAAATCTCATAAAAGAAGTAATCTTACCATTAGAAGCAGAATATGCCGTACTCAAACGGAAAAATAACATTTTATATAATGCTGAATAATGTTTCTCTCGGATAAACATTAATTTTTGTTCAATAAAAAGCTTTTGTTGATCTTTTATATTAGGTATTAGGTGAGGAGCCCTTATTAATTCATCTAAAAATCCTTCAATCATTTTCTGCGTGAAAAATAAAGGTTTAGAGAAAGTAGTATCTATTAATTTGTTAATAATATACTCTAAATCTATTTCTGTTGTATTTTGCATATATGGATGAGCAAACAAACACCTTTGTTGCCATAAAGCATTTATAGTTGTATGTTCAAAATCAGAAATTATCTCACATTCTTTAGCTGATTCTATTATTTGTACATCAGTAGATTTATGAGTCCTTTCTAATGCTTCTATCTTAGCCCATTCTATTTTACTTCGTTTATCTTCAATATCAGCTAATCCAATTATTTTCTGTTTTAATGATTCTATTAGCATTATCCATGCTAATAAATATCCTGCTCGATATAATTTATTTTCATAACAAGTAATCAATTCATTAAATAGAATCTTATCGTTTACACTTTCAATTTCTAATTCCAAAAGTTTAAGATCAATCATATTCAAATAACTTTAAAACGTGGATACAAATATTTATTTTGTCATAATTATATGAAAATGTTTATATCACATGAAATAAATTTATCAAAAAATAAATATTTTTCATTTACTTCTACTTCTTATGGTTGGTTTTTCATTTCCCTAAAATATAAAATGCTACTCTTACAAAATCTTCTTTATCTCTTCTAAATTTTTAAACACCAACCTGTATTCCTCCGGTAATTCTTCTGCTGTCTTATAGGTTGCTACACCCATAGGTTTATTAAAATCACGCAAAGCAAATTCTACCGTTTTCTTCTTTTGTTCCGTGCATAGTAAAATTCCTATTGATTTATTTTCATAAGGACGACGCACATATTCGTCAAGCAAAGAAAGATAAAGGTTTAGCTGTCCTAAATATTCGGCTTTAAATTTTCCTCGTTTTAATTCAATTGCCACCAAACATTGTAACTGACGATTGAAAAATAAAAGGTCTATAAAATATTCATCATCATCCACGACCAAACGATATTGATTACCGACAAAACAGAAATCAGACCCCAGTGTCATAATGAATTTCTTGATGTTACGAACAATACTGTTCTCTATAACTCTTTCATCATTCACTTCCGGATCTTCTATGTTTATATAGTCGAGCAAATATTCATCTTTAAATGCCATTAGTGCATTAGCACGTAATTCTTTCTGGGGTATTGTTGTTCCGAAATTATTAGGCAAAGAACCCTGTTTTTCAAAGAAGCGGCTACGCAAATGGTATTTCAGTGTTTCCACACTCCAAAATTCATTGGCACAGTAACGAATATAGAATATCCTTTCTTCGAGAGTCTTCGTTTTGGATAGTATCTCGGAATGATTGGTAAATCCTACTTTTAAAAAGTCTGACATTAAATCATCACCTAAATCGCCCATTGCTAATGGGCGAAATGTAAACAACTCATTTATTGATATTTGCAAATCATCAGTTGCCAACTGATGATTTAAGTTATCCTCCTCTAATTCATCAGTTACCAACTGATGAATTATAAAATACTCATTCCAACTTTCGTAGAACAATCGCATTAGCCGGATATTAGTTGCCGAAAATCCTCTTAGTCCGGGTAATTCGTTTTGTAGTTGATTGGAGATTGTTTCAATAGCGTTTGTTCCCCAAAAGCCATTCCTTGAATTTTGAGCAACATACTTTCCTACGCCAAAATACAGCGAGAGCATTTCACTATTAGCCAATACAGCGGCTTTATACCGACTTTGCAATATAGCCTGTTTAATAGCCTTTACCGCTTCTATATAATGTTGTTCTTCACCGTTTGATAAAGATTGCTGATTGTCTGTACTTTTTCTCATATCTTGTCAGTTGCTTATTCTTTTACAAAAATACATAAGATTATACCACCAGAAAATTATTATGGTGCTTATTTATTACTTCTATTCACTATCTTGAATATTATTTAATCTTCTCAAATACTTTATTTCTCTTTTCCTCATTATTATCTTAGATTTTAAATTGTTTTATCCATTGCTCGAATCTTTTAAAGATTCATTGTTTTTCCTGTTGAGGATTGATTTTAGGATGTTAGTTCAAAAAGGGTTACACCAAATATTATTTCCCACCTTTAATGCGATTACAATTTCGACAAAGTATTTGGCAATTTTCAGCTACCGTAATACCGCCTTCTCTCCATGGGGTAATATGGTCTGCTTCCATTTCCTCTAAGTCGAAATGCTTGCCACAGTGAATACATATCCCTTCCTGTCGTTCATAGGCTTCACGCTTTTGTTTTTTATCAAAGACTCGAAAGTTTAAATCTCGCAAATCACCACTTAAAACATATCGATATATGCCTGACTTCTTCATAATCTCATCATCTTCCATCAAGTTATGAATCTGTTTTTCAAATGCTGATGTATCGTATACGCCATCTCCAAATTCATCATATAGCTCACCCCAATCCAAACCTTTCATCTCTTTGCGATACTTCACAAAAGTTGAGCGCATCCAAGTAATGATTTGAGAATAATATGCCCATAATTTATTGGCGTTTGGGTCGTGTTGATGACGTGCCATATATTCATCTATAAGCATT
>JAVXFZ010000138.1:0-4130 GCA_036657595.1 Odoribacter sp.
TTTATTTCTTTATTATAAAATAGTCGATCTATTTTCCCATTTGTATTCCGTTGTAATTCATCCAAACGATAATAAACGGTCGGGATCATATATTTAGGTAATTCCTTCCCTATCGCTATTCTGAATTCCGCTGCTGTTAATTCATTATCTGCCTCATAGAAAAGGGTGATCTCTTTTTTCTCCCGATGATATACAACACAACAATTCTTCACCAATTTCAATTGATTGACAATCACGTGCTCTATCTCCCCCAACTCTATCCGATAGCCCAGATGCTTAATTAAGCTGTCTTTTCGCCCTTTAAAAACGATTTCCCCTCGTGCGTTCACATAAACTAAATCGCCTGTCCGGTAAATAATTTCAGGATAAGAATGATTCAAAGGATTCTGTACAAAAGCAGCCGCAGTCTTCTCCGGATTATTATAATAACCCATCGCCAAGGACGTTCCTCTTACACACAATTCCCCTTCTTCTCCCTGCTTCGTTTTCTCATTTTTATCATTTAGAATGAATACATCTGTATTGCGACAAGGATATCCTATTGGAATCGGTTCTGTATCTGAAATATCACGATCCACAGCATAGTAAGTACAGTCAACTGTCGTTTCTACAGGACCATATAAATTAACAAATGTTGCTTGTGGTAAATGTTTTCTCCATATATTAAATTGATTGGTTGGAAATACTTCACCGGCAAACCAAACCATTTTCACTTTATCCAATGACATTTTATCCAAAAGCCCCATATTTGCGATATTCACCATAATCGCAGGAACCCAAAATATAAAGGAAACATTATGCCGCACTACATCTTCTAATATTTTCACAGGAAATGCAGCCAAGTCATTATTTAATAATACCAATGTCACTCCTTTTGTCATCATTAAGCTTATCTCAAAATTGTAATGATCAAACAAAATAGGTGACAATACTCCCAAAATTTCATTTCCACACAAATCAAAACGCCCTATTGCCCATTGTGTATAATCAATATAACTTCTATGATTCAACACCACCCCTTTGGGGGTTCCTGTCGAACCGGAAGTATTAATAATGCACAGTGGGTCTGTATCGATTAAACTTTGCCATTTACTTTTAATCAACGCCTCATCAATATCTATCTCCCCCTCCATTTCATCCAGATTAATCACTTCCATTCCGGAAGGAATAATCTCAGAAATATTTTTTAGATATTGATGATTGGTAATAATAACTTTAGGTTGGATCAAATCCAAAATATTTCTGATCCGTTCTGACGGAGTTTTTACATCCAAATTCATATACATATTCCCACTATACGTACAAGCGATATCAGCAACTATCGCCTCAATGGATTTCGGTAAATAAATAGCAATGGGCTGATTTATGACATTTACCTTTCTAAGTATTGAAGTGGACAAAACTTTACTTTTCTCAGCCAATTCTCCAAAAGAAACTTTTCGTTCTTTTTCTATGACAGCTATTTTTGAAGAAAATTTTAGTACTGTATCTTCAAAATATTCAATCAGATTTATACTCATAGTTTTATAATATCTCAATGATTCTATTGATTTCTAATTTCGGTAAATTATGATACATCGGTAAACAAATCACACTATCTGCCATCTTTGTCGCCACCGGTAAATTCTCTGATCGGGCAGAATCCAATCCACGATAGGCAGAAAACGTACTAATCAAGGGATAAAAATATCGACGACCTAATATATTTGCCTCTTTCATTTTATTGTAAAGTTCATCCCGACTCATTCCATATTTTTCTTCATCAATAAATATTGGGAAATATGAATAATTGTGACGAACACCGACCATATCTTCCATAAAAGTGATGCCCGGAATTTCTTTTAATGCTTCCCGATAATGAACAGCCACCTCCCGACGGGAAGAAATCGCCTTGTCCACCTGTTTCAAATTCAATAATCCATAGGCTGCTCGGACCTCATCCATTTTGCCATTGATGCCCGGAGCCACAATAGTAGTTTCTCCCGCAAAACCAAAATTTTTCAAATAATCAATCCGTTGTTTTGTCTTCTCATCCCGACAAATCAAAGCTCCCCCCTCTATGGTATTGTACACTTTCGTTGCGTGAAAACTGAGAGTAGACATATCACCTGAATTCAGTATTGATTTACCATTCACTTCTACCCCGAAAGCGTGAGCTGCATCATAGATTACCTTCAAACCGTATTTGTCGGCTATCTCTTGAATACGTAATGTATCACAAGGCTTTCCATAAACGTGAACCGGCATAATAGCCGTTGTTTTCGGAGTAATAGCTGCCTCTATTTTATCAGGATCCAAATTACAAGTAAGCGGATCTATATCCACAAACACAGGCTTAATTCCATTCCACCACAGAGAATGTGTAGTAGCCACAAAACTGTAAGGTGTTGTAATTACCTCGCCGGTGATTCTCAAAGCCTGAAGCGCCACCATCAAAGGGAGCGTTCCATTCGTAAATAAACTGATATAAGGCACTTTCAGATATTCACACAAAGCCTTTTCCAGTTCTTGATGATAATGCCCATTATTAGTCAACCATTTCCGATCCCAAATATCTTGCAAATAAGGGATAAATTCTTCCAAGGACGGCAATAATGGACTCGTCACCGTAATTTGTTTATTTATTTCCATTAATTATCGTTTTATCATAGAAAATGCAATCTGTTTTATTTCCAAATATTCTGATAGATTGAGTTTTTCATAAATTACAATAGCCAAAATTATTCCCACAAAACATTGAAGTGGAAGAAGTAAAATGTTAGCTATGCTCAAAAAAGAAAGTGCCCACATAGAGATCGCAACAAATAATGATACCCCAAATACTGGTAAGATATCTTTTATTTGAAACCATACAGAATAATTTATTAATTGTGCAGAATAATAACTATTTAGAAAATAAGCTATAATAGAAATAAAAACACTTATTAAAAGCATAAATTCTATTCCATAAAAAATTCCAATGAGAATCGGAACTATACCAATCATTTTTTTTATGATTTCAAGCTTTAAAAAGATGTCTGAACGCCCTTTCACCTGTAAAATATTTAGATTAATTGCGTGTAGTGGATAAAGCATTCCTGAAAAACAAAGAATTTGCAAATAAACAACTGCAGGCAACCATTTTTCTCCAATTAATACTAATATTAAAGGTTTAGCCATAGCGGCAAGTCCTAACATACAAGCAAAGGTTACCAACATTGTTATTTTTATTATTTTTCGATAAGCCTCTTTTAGCCTTTCCGATTCGTCCTGTATAGAACTGAGTACGGGGTAACTAACTCGCTGCACAACTGAAGTTAAGTTATTGGAAAAGATTGTATTAAATTGCTCTGCTCTTGTATATTGTCCCAGCTGATCTGCACTATAAAAACGTCCAATAATTAGATAGTATATATTTTGATATATCGTATTAAGCAATCCAGAAAACAATAGTTTCGAACCGAAACTAAACATTTCTTTAAAACTTCCCGTTGAAAATTCACAAGCAGGCCTCCATTTACTATATATCCATAAAAACAAAGTATTAAACAATTGTCGAGACAATTGTTGTCCAACTAAACTCCAAACACCATAATCTGCAAATGCCATCCCAATACCTATTCCACCACTACTCACAGAAGAAATCACAGACACTTTTGTCTGTGTTTTAAAATCTATCTTTTTTATAAACTGTGTCCGTTGTATAATAGCCAGAGCATTTATAATAAGAATAAGCCCCAATACCCGCGTGATAGCTACCAATTGTGGCTCTCTAAAAAAACGACTAATTGCCGGAGAAGCTATAAATAATAGGATATAACAACAGATTCCTACAAAAAGATTAAAATAAAAAACCGTATTATAATCAATCTCTCTTACATTATTTTTACGAATTAAAGCATTAGAAAATCCACTGTCAACAAAAGAATTAGATATAGCTATAAAAATCGTAAGCATTCCTATAACACCAAATTCTTCAGGAGATAACAACCGAGCTAAAAGAAGTCCTACAAAAAAGGTAATACCGGAGCCTGCAACATTATCCACCAAACTCCAAATGGCACCATTTATCGTTTTATCTTTTAATGACATTTACAAACTCCAATATTTCATTCCCAAAATCTTTCCCCGATACATTCCTTTGATATCCA
>JAVXFZ010000139.1:0-4118 GCA_036657595.1 Odoribacter sp.
AAAGACGACAAATAGGTAATAAATTAAAAAACAATGTATAACATTCACAGTGGCTGTTTCGTGATTTATCGTTCATAATCAACAGGTTATTTTTAGTTAAAAGTCTATATTTTTTTAAAAGTAAAGAAAGCTCGAATATATTTTTTATTATCTTTGGGGACAACAAAAGGAAAATACCTTCTGGTAAAAGAATCCCAATAGTATAATCACGAAAGGAAATACGCATGAAGATAAAGATACAAACACTGGTCACGCTTTTAATAACAACTGCAGCTTTCTATTCCTGCTCACAGAAAACAACCCCTCCTACTTTAACAGTTTTTCGACCAACTCTCCCTCTCATAGGTATAGATTCACTCCTTCAACACTCCGAAATTGATCTTTCATTCTATAAGCCTGAAAGTGCAAAATTTATATCTCACTCTATTGAGATCACTGAAACATTTGATAAATTTGATAAACTCAGTGTTCGCTCAAAAGATGATAAATTATTTGCAAAACAAAAAGATTTGGTATTAGACTTATCCCTCTTGTCTGAAAGTGCTTTTACCTTTCCATTGTCCGGAGCAAAAGTAATCTCACCTTACGGTACAAGACGCGGTCGCTGTCATACCGGCATAGATCTGAAAACCTGTGCCAACGACACAATTGTGGCTGCTTTTGATGGTATTGTCCGTATGTCGGGACGTTCCAGCGGATACGGCAATGTGATTGTCATCCGCCATTATAATGGTTTAGAAACTGTGTATAGTCATAATTCAAAAAATATGATACAATCCGGTGAACGAGTGAAAGCAGGTACACCGATTGCCCTTATGGGAAGAACCGGAAGAGCTACAACAGAACACGTACATTTTGAAGTACGCATCAACGGCGAACATTTTGATCCCAACCTGATTATTGATTTTAATCGTCACACACTACAACAAAAATGTTTAGTGTTTACACCTGATGCAAAAGGAAAAATACAAATTAATATCAGCGATTCTCTAACATTCTCAAATTAAAAAAAATACAACAAACGATTAACGAATAGGGAAAGATATAGAAAAACGACTTCCCTTACCAACTTCACTCTCCACGCGGATTGTTCCATTGTGTGCTTCTACAAAATCTTTCGAAATAGCAAGTCCCAAGCCACTACCTTGTACTTTTGTTCCCGGAACTCGGAAATAACGGTCAAAAATACTTTGATGATAACGGGTATCTATCCCCTTACCAAAATCCTGTACAAAAATTTCAACCACGTGATCACGATAAAAAGCCCCAATAATTACACGTGAATTTTCACTCGAATAATGAATGGCATTCGACATTAAATTAGTTACTACCCAAGCTATTTTTTCACTGTCGACAAACAACTTAGGCATCTTTTCCTCAGGATATTCTACCTCAATATTACATCTAAAACGTTCTGCCAAAACACGAGTGGCATTCACCGCATAATTAATCAATTCAATTGGTTTCGTCACCTTCGGATTTAATTGCAATTTACCGGTTTCTACCTGTGTCATTTTCAATAATTCGCCTGTAATATTTAATAATCGACTACTATTTTCTTGAATACTCTCTGCCAAAGATTGTTGTTCCTCATTCAAATCACCAATACGTGTGTCTTCCAATAATTTCAAACTCATCATAATAGCTGAAATCGGTGTCTTTAATTCGTGAGAAATAGTCGATATAAAAGTGGTTTTCGCCGTATCTAATTCTTTAAATTCAGTTATATTCTTCAACAGGATAACATCTCCCAAATAATGTAAGCCTTCTTCTCCAGCATTTACCACCTGGATCGGTATATATTTCGCCTGAAAATAGCTTTCTTTATTGTCTGCGTATATTTTCAAAGGCTCTTTATTATCGCCTGATGCGACCAATTCCCGAATTAAACGCCTCAATAAATCGTTCTTTAAGGATAATTCAGCAGCCGAAATTCCAATCACTTCCTCTCGTTTTAAATTCAATACAGTCAGTGCTTCATCATTAGCAAATAAAATATGTCGCAGCCCGTCCAAACCAATTATCGGTTCGTGAATACTATTTACAATCGCCTCCACATATTTTTTCGATGCTAATAAATCCGATAAGGTACTCTGCCGATATTCAGATAATTTCTCTGCCATATTATTAAAAGAAGAGGCAACTTCATCAAATTCCTGTATTTTACTAAAATTCAGACGCTTTTCGTAATTACGATTAGATATTTCTACAATTCCGTTCATCAATTCACGAATAGGACGAATAATCGAACTAGGGAAAACAATTAGCAACACAAAAGCCACTATAACACAAACGCAAACAACCACACAGATCCAAAGCATTGCATTTTTTGCTGTTCGATCAGCAATTCCCCCTTTCTCATAGATAGAAGCCATATTCACTGCCATAATCTCGTTCAAATCTTCCCGTACCTGTCGAATTGATTCATCCGTCATATTCTTTTTCATTTGTTCAAAATGCATCAACAAACGAGTTGTAGCTTCCGCTTCATTCGTTTCCGTAATGTTATTTTGCTGCTTCATCAAATTTTCCAAAAATACATCCGGTAAAATATGATCTTGATCAAAATGCTCCAATGCCACCAACATCTGTCGAGCATAGTCCAACGACTTATAATTATCAGCCAAAATATTCTTTGTATCTGCCGACATATCACTGATATTTCTGACGGCAAGTACACCCAACAATACAATCATAGTAAAGAGAATACCTATACCAGATGTCAGTTTTGCCTTTATTTTCATATATTTATCATTTTATCTTTATAGATTCCCTTTCATCTTTCTATTTTTTAATGTATCAACAGACGAAAAGGTTTCATATTCTTTATTTTTGAGCCAATATAATCAAATCTATATTAAGCCGTGCCAATGAATTAACTAATTTTCGGTAAGACCATATAGAGAAAAAAAGAGAATACCAACTAAAATCCGGTTTCCCCATACACACCATACTAATCTGTCGTTCTCGGCAAACTTCAATAATACTATCAGCAATATGGTCGGAACGTACTTGAATAACTTCCCCTCTTAAATCAGTCGCTAACTTAAAATGGTTAATCAAATAACGCTGATTTGCCAATGAGATTCGGTCAGGAGATTCCTTCGAGGTCTGCACATATAAAACAGCAAATTTTGAATTATAACGAGTAGCTAATCGCGCTGTCTTTCTGATCACACGACGAGGTGTTTTCTCCGCACTGCTGATACAAGCTAAAAACTTTTCGTGGCGAATACCAATATTTTCTGCCATTTCATTTTCTACTTTTTTCTCTACACGTAATGCAACTTCTTTTAATGCTAATTCACGCAATTGTAAAATATGTTCGGATTTAAAGAAATTATCTAAAGCTATCTGTATCTTTTCAGGCTTATAAATAAGTCCCGCCTTCAAGCGAGCAACTAATTCTTCGGCTGTTAAATCAATATTTACCACCTCGTCCGCCTGCTCTAACACACTATCCGGCACCCGCTCGCGAACCTCTATCCCGGCAATATCCTTCACTTCCTCATTCAACCCCTCTATATGTTGGATATTAACAGCACTGATCACATTTATACCAGCATCCAATAAATCAAATACATCCTGCCAACGCTTCTCGTTCTTACTTCCCTCTATATTTGTATGCGCCAATTCATCCACAATCACAATCTCCGGATGTAAATGAAGAATCGCTTGCAAATCCATCTCCTCCAATTCCTTCCCTTTATAGAAAACCTTCCGCCGAGCAATAATTGGTAAACCCTCTAATAAAGCTTGTGTATTTACTCTATTATGTGACTCAACATACCCAATCCGCACATCTACTCCATTTTTCATCAATTCGTGCGCCTCCTGAAGCATTCGATAAGTCTTACCTACTCCAGCAATCATCCCGATATATATTTTGAATTTTCCACGTCGAGAACGTTTAATCAAATCCAAAAAATGTTGAACATTTTGCTCTTTATCCATATTATGGTGTATGAAATATTATAAGACTAACTAAATATATACCAAGAATAAAACTAATAGTAAAAGAATAAGATAATCAGATCGTTATAAGAGCAAATGAAAAGGACAATCATCCTATACCTTTTCATTATGATAGGGAAATCTTTTCAAAATGGGGAGAAATT
>JAVXFZ010000140.1:0-4089 GCA_036657595.1 Odoribacter sp.
AAAATCCAGAGAATCCAGTAATAATAACTGATTTAAAGAATCCGGTACATTATCAGTAGGACGGTTTAATTGCTTATTGGCACCATTCCTTCCGGTAAAACCGCATATTTCATAGATTTTTTTCCTTAAATCACTTGTTACGTGAATATTATTCAGTTTTTTATTTGTAAAATTTTTCAACAAAATTGCTTCCATTTTAGGTAATACGGTAAAATCAAGAGCCAAAAGAGCCCGATTGATTTTCAACGTTTCTTCTTTCAAATTATAAGTGATAGAACCTGCCATTTTTTGATACAATCCGGGGATTTGCATACTCAATTCCAATTTTGAAAAAGAAGAAATAGTTGAAGTTGTCGGATCGTAGCAGAAACGGTAGTAACGATCAGCCACAGTATCCGTTATTACATATTGTTTTACAGGAGCGAACCATTCCATTTTTCCTTTTCCTCCGACCAACAGATCATCATTGTAAAACGAACGGCTACTCATAAATGCACCATAAGGTCGGTAAGATTTATCAGTATGGAGGAATATTGCATTGAAAATCCGTAATTTCTTATCATCACGATGTTCTACACCCACTGGTATCTGAATATGTTCGGCAGCCAAATAATGATTAACTGCCATCCAAGTATGTTTAAGGTATGTCTTATCAGCAGTCAGGCTGATATAACCGGCAAAAAAAAGATTGGGATGTTTGGAATGAAGATGCACATTCCCTTTAAAACAAAATCCGTCATTCAGTAATAAAGGTTCTTCCTCCTTCAATTCAGCTTTCGCAATAATCTGTTTCAAAGAATCAACGCCTATTTCAGTAAAATGAATCACCGTATTTTTCTTTTTATCGTCAGTGTAGATATAATTTCCATTCCCACTGAAATGGTAACGTCCTTTTATATTCAAGTGAGTATCGGTGAGTGCCTTCGTGCTGTCACTCCGATCACATCGCAATTTCCCGGCTTCAAATTCACCCATTGTCCCATCGGCGGTGATGGCTATATTTCCCAAAGCGGGATAAAAACGTCCATTGGCAATATCTATATGATTCACCTTTTGACAATCCAAATTTCCTCCGTTCAAATCATAACGCACAAGAGGAGCAATAAAATTTAGCGAATCAGTTAATCTGTCTGTAGAAATAAAATTGTTTTTTCCTTGCTTCGGAAGAAATTTAGTGTCCTCTATTTTCCAAACTTTTTCCAAAAGTGTCTGATCTTCAATGCCTATATTCAAATAAGCTTCTTTCATATACCAAGTAAAACTTTCAAACGTACAGGCATAACGACAGGAATTGAACTCAATTCGGTTATTGTTCGTATTATTGACAAATTTTCCTGTATAAGCGGACAAATCAATATCCGCTTGTACATTCGAAGTATTCAGACGAATATTCTGATTAGAATCAGAAGCAATGTGTAAATCGGCATTTTTTGAAAGGATATGGTTAGTTTGTAAATGCAACAAGCGAGAATCCAACAGTGCTTCTTTTAATTCCAGCTTTCCGGAAGCATCCATTCGATCATCATAAATGGAAAGAGTCCCGTTATGTTTGATCCTACCCGCATAAATATTAAAAGGAGTTTTTGTTGAAATTGCCTGCAAATTTCCAATTTGGGGTAAATATTTAATCATTACTTCTTTTCCCTGCGCGTCAGGACGTAAATCCTTCACTGCATTCACTTGAATTTCTCTGGTTCTGGCAGTCATTTTCCGGGGCAACATTAAAATCGAATCCGAGCGAAATTCACTATGATTCAGGGTGACAGTCCCATTTGCCCATAATCCCTCCCTACTCATCGTAAAACTGCTATTGATACGACCTTTACCGTACAATTCTATACCGTCAACAGGAGTTTGATAAGTCAAACCTAACGTATTGTCCTCCATCAAACGGAGGGTATCATCTATCGGAGATATAATATTTGATACCAAAGTACCCTGAAAAGCATATTGGAAACGATCTACATCGTTAATTCCTTTAATTGAATAAGGTTTGATAACATAATAAAAACTATCCCGTTTGTAGGATCCCTGTTGAATAGTTGGGGCATCAAAATAAACATAAGATTCTTTAGTTGAATTTAAGATCGGATAACCCGGATCATCTTGTTTACCGGATTTATTACCCGGTTTATCAATAATAACTTCTCCTATAATATCCCGGATAACAGATTTTACTTTTTCTCCTCTCACATTCTTATCCCTTCCAGCCCGGTACATTCCGGTAGAATCTACTTTTGGTAAAACGATTTTATATTGATCGTAGGAGAAAAAAAGATTCTCTCCATACATATCAAACATTCCGGCATACAATTTTCCATTCAATGCCATATCCCTGTTTTTTAACATCACAATTTGTTTATCGGATGGTTCCACAGAAATATTGCGGGCTTCACTGATGACGAATTTTTCTACTCCACTGATTTTTAAGGTATAATTCCGAACATCCAATTGGGCATTGGGTAAATTTTTACCCGGCAAGGAAGTGAACCGAATATTATCATAATCCTGCTTTCCTACCCGTGCCTTGGTATAATCATACAACCGCTGCTTTAAGGTTATCTCATCACGAGTTTCATTAAAATCAACAAAATCATTGTACGAAAGCAATACGATCTGTTTACGCAACTCACCGGCTGATTTTTTCAGATAAGTGGCATATTCATTGACTGTAAATGTTTTTGACTTCAGTCGTAGGGAACATTTCAATAAACCGTTCAATGGATTGACTTCATCCATTCCTTGTATATGATCATACACTTGATCTGTAAAAAAATTCAATGATTCAAACGTAGCCTTCATTAAATCCGAGCGGTTAATCATACTCATTTCCATATATGGATCATCAATGAGCCAGGAAATTTTCTCGACATCAAAAAGAATACAATGATATGAATCTCTAAAAGGCAATTGCAGACTTCGTTCACTGATCCGTTTAATCGTAGCTGTATGCTTAGGTATAGAATACATAAAATGAATATCGGGATGGGTAATTTCTCCTGAATCCATCGCAACCACCAAAGCTGAACGTCCGGCGACAATATGCAGCGAGTCAAATAAAAATTGTACAGCATATAAATTCATAGAAATAGAATCATTCGGAGCTATTTTCAAACAAGCGGGATGTTCCACAGTACCGATACCTGTAAATTTCGTACCGGAATAGTCAATACCTCCCCTATATGAAATATGTGGATATAGTTCGGCGATTTGAATATCCATAGCATAGGAAGTAAATTGCGGAAAAGGTGTTGCCTTCATCCGTTCATATTTCAATGCATTATCTTTCAACTGTCCAAGTATCGAATGATCGTACTTTTGATCATAATGGAAACGAACAGAATCCATAGTATAACCGGAAACTTTCAAGTCAATTTGATAGCCGCTCAATTCTGCTTCCATTGAATTGTCGAAATCACTCCATTTTACTTTTCCTCCCCGTCCTGTCACTTGATTTGTACCAATGAGATAACAACCACTTGTGCCGATAATCTGGATTGAATCCTTTGAAGTAGTGCAAATCAAATTAGCATCGCTGAAATTAATCCGAATCGGTTGACCACTCTCCCACCTCATTTTTCCACGTACCAACCATTTGTGATTACCTCCATTGAATATAGCTTGTTCATTCGCAAGGATTTGAGTTGCTTCTAAATAATTTTTAATAACGCCCCTCTTCCATTCAGAACTTGTTAAATGCTGCTGTATACCTGATAACCAAATTAATAAATTTTCTTTCTCACCGCACCTATAAAAATAATTCACACAATTGACATAATCCTTTAATTCAGACGTAGCTCCTGTTTTCAACTCCTGTAATTTCTGAAATACAGAATCAATTTGTTCTTTTTCTTCTTGTGATAGAAAAGATGAAGTTAGGACTTCGATATACTCCTTGACCAATACTTTTCGTTCAGTAGGACGCAACAATTTAAACACTGTTTCCATTTGGTCTGTCACCATTTCTATATTCTGTCCCCCCGCTAAATTCGGGAACAACAAACACACTACTATCAAAAATCTAATCATCAATCGTTTCATATCTTTTTTATTTCCCACACTTTTCAACAAATTTTTACACAAAAATAG
>JAVXFZ010000141.1:0-4075 GCA_036657595.1 Odoribacter sp.
ACGCAACAGCTCCTCATCTCCAGCCTCCTCCGGCTTCATCCTAATCTGAACTTCTATGTACATACTATAATAGATAACAATTCATCTTCATACAATCCTCACACAAAGGGAGAACGGAACGAAAGTAGTTATTTTCATCCTTTTTCCAAAATCCTCCCCTCTTTTAACGCAAAAAACTACCATCTTACTACAACAATATATAAATTTGCATCCAAATCAACAAAAACCATAAAATAAATAATATGAACAAAATAGCACTCATCACCGGAGCCACCTCCGGAATCGGAAAAGCAACCGCATCAAAAGCAGCCGATACAGGATTCGACATCATCATCACCGGTCGCCGAAACGACCGACTCCAAGAACTCGCTGAAACCATCCGAAAAAAAGGAGTAGAAGTACTCACACTCAACTTCGACATCCGGCAATCAGAAGAAGTAAAAACAGCCATACAAAGCCTCACCGGAAAATGGAGAAACATCGCCGTACTCATCAACAACGCCGGTTTAGCGGTTGGCACCTCTCCCCTCCAAGAAGGCATATTAGACGATTGGGAAAGAATGATAGACACTAACGTAAAAGGACTCCTCTACATCACCCGCGCCGTTGCCCCCCTGATGATCGCCCAAAACACCGGACACATCGTCAACCTCGCATCCATCGCCGGAAAAGAAGTATATCCCGGAGGAAACGTCTACTGCGCCACCAAACACGCCGTTGATGCTCTATCCAGAGGTATGCGAACCGATATGCTCAAATACAACATCAAAGTCACCAACATCGCTCCCGGAATGGTAGAAACAGAATTTTCACTCGTCCGCTACAAAGGCGACGAAACAGCTGCGAAAAACGTTTACAAAGGCTTCACACCCCTCACAAACGAAGACATCGCCGAAACCATCCTCTTCGCCATCACCCGTCCCCCTCACGTATGCCTCAATGACATCGTCATTATGCCCACCGCACAGGCTAACACCAGAGACGTAAACAGACAATAAACCACTCCCGCGCAAGCCACATATTGTTCATTTATTCAAACAAATAAACAAAACGTGAGCCTGCGCGTAGATCTAAACCTTCAACAAAAAACAAAATTTTAGCCGGCATACCGACCCCAAAGAACCATCATCTTCAACCTCCTCACTCCAACTCCAAACCAAAAACAACCTTCAAATCGGCAACCACCGGATTCAACTGCATAAAATGCTCCAACTTCTCGCCGGCAGTAAAATACTTCTTCTCCTCCTGCATCGTAGCACCATCATACATCTGAAAAGAAAGCGTAAGAAAACCATTATTCAAATACCTCATCAACACATTCTGCAAACAAACCCGTATAGCCATCAACTTATCCATCTGAAGCGGATTATCCACCGTAATCAAAATCTTCTCTTCCTTCACCTCAGGACGATGCCTCTTTAAAGCAATCGAAATAGTCGAATCAGGCCTATGATCCTTCAAATACCTCTCCAACGCCTCCACAACACCCTCCTCGTCGAAATGCTCCCGCGCTTCAAGCCGAAGACCTTCCTCCTCAAAAGATGCCTGTTTGACCTCCCGTCTCGTATTAATTTGACGAAGCGAATCTTTTATCTTAAACGAAGCCTCCGGACGAACACGCTCAACTGCCGAAACATTCTTATCCGCCGACACCTTCACCGCCTCAACCACCTCCACCTCCGCCACACTGCCCTCCTCCCGGAACTTCCCCTGAAAAGAACCAATCCTCAACAAAGCTTCAAACTCAGAAGCCCTCAGATTTTTTTTTTTAATTCATTAATCTGACAAAGCCTTATAAAAGCCAACTCCACACAAAGCCGTTTCTCCATCCGCACCTTATACTGCATCTCACACTGCTCCACCACCCTCAAAGCCTCATACAAAAAGTCAACCCCGCAACCGCTCGCCTGCTTCGCATAACGCGCCTTAATCCCCGCGCTCACCTCCAACAACTGCACCGTCGCCGAATCTTTAGACACCAACACATCCCGGAAATGCTTACCCAAACCGGCAATCAAATTCCCTCCATCAAATCCCTTTCCAATAATCTCATTCAACAACAACAGCGACTCCGACACACAACCGCCATAAAAGAAATCGGTCAACCGAAAATAATAATCATAATCCAACACATTCAAATTCTCAATCACCTTCTCATAAGTCAGATCCTTCCCACAAAAACTGACCACCTGATCAAAAATCGAAAGCGCATCACGCATCGCACCGTCCGCCTTTTGAGCAATCACATCCAAAGCCGTTTCTTCGGCAACAATCCCCTCCTTCGCTGCTATATACTTCAAATGCTCCACCGTATCCGCAACATTCATCCGGTTAAAATCATAAATCTGACACCGGGATAAAATAGTCGGCAAAATCTTATGCTTCTCCGTCGTCGCTAAAATAAAAACAGCGTGAGCAGGCGGCTCCTCCAACGTCTTCAAAAAAGCATTAAAAGCCGAAGTACTCAACATATGAACCTCATCAATAATATACACACTGTACCTACCGATTTGAGGCAAAATACGCACCTGATCCACCAACCCGCGAATATCATCCACACTATTATTAGACGCTGCATCCAACTCGTGAATATTCAACGAACGCCCCGCATTAAAAGACAAACACGACTCACACTCATTACACGGCTCCGCATTCGGCTGAAGATTCATACAATTAATCGTCTTCGCAAAAATACGAGCACACGTCGTCTTTCCCACTCCACGCGGACCGGTAAACAAATACGCCTGAGCCAATTGATGATTCATAATAGCATTTCTCAACGTCGACGTTATCGACAATTGACCCACCACTGTATCAAAACTCGCCGGTCGGTATTTTCGTGCTGAAACTATAAAATTATCCATTTCACTACCTCTTTCCTTTTCTATTTTTATGAGCGTAAAGTTAACAAGTTTTTGCCGTACGACCAAACCCCTCTCTTCTTTTCACACAACAAATACATAAAAAACAAAACACACCCTCCCGAAATCCTCTCCACACCCCAAAAACCACCACATTCCTCCCCGCCACACCCCGTCTACCACCTGCCATCCCCTCCATAAAGTGCTTATAAATTCACTATAAAGTCGTTATAAAATACAACACAAACCTCTTTATAACCCATTTTAAAACTCAAAATACCCACCTTACCATCTACTTACCATACCAATAAGCTCTTGACAACCACATCAGAAACAAACAAAAAACAAATGGATCAGATACCGGAAAAGATGTAAAAAGGGAAACAATCTTTCAATCAACAACTTATAAACAAAATCAAACATTGGGAAATAAATATTCTTTAGAACACTCTTGTTTTATCAAAAATATATTACTTTTGCACCCGATACGCCAATTTAGCTCAGTTGGTAGAGCAACGCATTCGTAATGCGTAGGTCGCGAGTTCGAGTCTCGCAATTGGCTCCACTGTAAATCAGTAAATTAAAAAACAAAAGAGGTCTAAACAACAAGTTTAGACCTCTTTTTTTGTGTGAAATCACAGGCTTTTTTGCACTTTTATACGTAAATGTTTTACGATTGTTTTGCAACTGATCCCTTACATCCGCCTTTTAGTATGTTGATCGTCGCGATATATAAATCATTTTTTTAATATCAAAGGGAATATTGTAAAAATCAATTTAAAATGAAAAATATTATTTTTATCTATGAATAGAGTGTGCTTTTATCTATATTTGTAAAATTTAATAATTAAAATTTAATAAATATGAAAAAAGTATTGCTCTTAGCTGTGTGCGTTATTTCTATGTGCTCGTGTTACAATACGAGAATCTTAGTCGGGGATGTTAAACCTAAAGATCCGGTTGTGGAAATTAATTCAGAATGGAATCATCATTTAATTGCAGGTCTCGTCCCACTGGGAAACGCAAATATGAATCCAGAGGAGTATCTCGCAGGGCATAAAAATTATGTAGTAAAAACAAATATGAATTTTTTAAATATGCTTGTGGGTTTTGTTACTTTCGGAATTTATACTCCTACGAACACGGTTTATTACATTCCGCTAAAAGATATGGGCAATAAGTAATATACACTCCCCGACTCATCAACGGGGAGT
>JAVXFZ010000142.1:0-4074 GCA_036657595.1 Odoribacter sp.
GCGCGTTGATGGTGACGGATGAGTTCCTTATAAACGTAATAGGTAGTCGTGCGATACGCCCCGCCTCTACGTTGATGTTTATAATTTCTTTCTCGGTCGCTATCGTGTTTTTTAAAACGTCAGATCGAACATCTGAGTTCCTCAGTATCAATCGGTTAATAAGTTCGTTTTCGTTCATTTCTAACGACAAAAAAGCGGATTGATAGCCAGATGAGGCGGAAGCGTGAAGCAGATTAAGGGCGAAAGCAGTCTTCCCCATAGCGGCGCGTGCGGCGATGATGATAACCTGCCCGGGCTGCATTAATCCTAAAATCTGATCCAATTTAGTTAACCCCGTTGGAATGCCCGTTACTTCTCCTTTTCTTAGCTTTTCTTGGCGCGATTCAAACAAAAGTAAAGCAGACTTCGACGCGTCAATTGACGTGATTGTGTCCGTTCCTATTGCGGTGATGTTGTTAAGCTGATCCGCGGTGTTCGCAAAGTCATTTAATACATCTGCTACGTCCGTAACTTCCTCGTATGCAGCTTGTTGTAACTCTGAACAGGCTGAAATGATTGATCTTTTGATTTGCTTTTCCCTTAATATTCTGGCGTGATTCTCGATGTGAATTGCCGACGAAACGCGTGAAGTTAGGTTAGCTAAGTAAGATACGCTACCGTTCTTTTCAAACGTTTCATTGCCCTTTAATTGCTCGTAAACGGTCAGTAGATCAATCGGTTGGCTATTGTCGTATAACAGGTGTATAGCGTTAAATACCGCTCGATTGATAGGCTGGTAAAAACATTCATCGTTTATAATATTTTCTATTCGGTCAAAGGAATCTCTTTCTAACATTAAGGCTCCTAATATCGCTTCCTCCAACTCTGGCGCGGATGGCGGGGTGTGGTTATATTCTGTAAGGTTCATTATCTTTTTCTTTTTCGTTGTTAAATATTAATTCGTCATTCCAACTTTTTTGTGTTATGAAGGTTGCTGGATCTTTCCTAAATTGCTTTTCTGGCTGCGCTTTCTTATAGTCTGGTATGTAGTCGATTATTTCCTCTTTTTCTTTTTCTGATAGTTTTTTCCAGAGTTTAATGCACTTTTCCCGATTTCTTTTTTTATCGTAAGTATCCCAGAAAACATTAAAATCAGCATCAAAATCAGATGAAGCGGAAGCGGAATCGGTGAGTGCATTTGCACTAATATTATTAGTATTTAATTTACTTTTATTTTCTTTTATTGCGATCGGGTGGCGATCACCTGGCGATCGGGTGGCGATCGGGTGGCGATTATGTTCCTCTTTTTCAGTCAGTTCCCAACGTTTTGCATTCCCTTTTTTTCCTGATTCTGATAACATTTTTCTTTTAAATTCGATTTCCCTCATTCGTCGATTCAAACTTTCGCTAAAAAAAAATTTATCGTCAGAAATGGAGAAAAGATCGTACGAAACTACTACCGCTTTAATTTTCTCGTTGGTGGTATTGTAACGCCGCGCAAGGGCGGGAAGTAAGCCGATAGGATAGGTATAATCGGGTTGTCCCCGTAGGATCTCTACTAAGATCCAGAAAATACCGTACCCTTCTGGTCCCAATTGTTCGATAAGAAGCACGCATTTGGGGTCGTCTTTCGCGCTCGAATCGTGGGGAAAATAAAATGTGTCTTTTTTCATTTTGCTGCTTTTTTCTGACGTTCGTTCACATCAATCATGCATTCGTTGATTATATCTCCTATGTGTCGAAAACCTGTTCCGTCGACATAGCTTTTCGATTGTAAGCCTCTTTCTTTCAATCCGATAGATTCTACTAACTTCCCGCTTGTTTGGCTTATTTTCTTTCCTTTTACTTCTAAAAACCCGTCTTCGATGAGGTCGTAGACACATCGCGTGCAATGGTTGATCGGAAACTGCATAGGATCAAGCAGTTCTGTACGACAACACGAGAAATCAGAGCCACGAAACGTGAAATATTGGCGCATTCTTATTTTTTCGGTTTCCCGAAGGTGTTCAGTTTCAGAATATGCTTTTCGGCTGGTTACGGTTGCATTCGTTTTCATTTGGAACCTCCTTTCTCCAGATCGTTAAGCACTTCGGAACGGGTCTTCACTTCGCCCGATTCTATCCATTTTAAAATAGTTTCAGTTTCAAAGAGCGATTTCCCCCCGATTTTTCTCATTCCCGGAATTTCTTTCCGGCACACCTTCATATTAATAGTGTTAATTTTGAAACCTGTCAAATCGCATAACTCTAATCTGGTTAAATATTTTCCGTACTCTTTTTTATTTTTCCCAAATTCTCCAGCAAATTCTGCGAACACAGCCCGTAGGTCATCGCGATTTAGCAACATTAAATTTTCCATTTCTTTTTCTTTTTTGGTTTTGGCAAAATAAATACCTGCAGGATATTCATTTCTCTAACCCAAAATTACAGCACATCTCGATGGCATTTTATGGCAAAATTCGGAAATGTTATGGGAAAACCATTTTACACATAAAATTAATGCACTCTGTATGAGTGCATTATGATATTCGTATAAAAAAATGTTATGGGGAAAATTTAAAATGTTATGGGGAAGTTATTTTTAGTCACCCCAAAATACGAATATCTAATAATTCCTCTAATTTTTTAGCAAATAAATACTCTGTTCCCCCCGCCTTATTGTTGGCGTTCCCCGTCGGATGCTTAGAATATTTATTTCTGTCTTTTCCTAACGCCAATAAAATTTGAGATTCATCGCTAATTACCTCAGCCCTAAGTAACGCCGTTATAAAAATAAAGGTTTTCCCTTGTTGGTGACTTATTAATTCGCCTGAAGTCGGGTGAAGAATAAAATAGATAAATTCCTCTAAAGAACAGTGGGAAAGTGCCTCCAAAGAAAGTGTGTGTAAATCTTTTGTTTTTTCTTCAGAAAAACACCCAAGCGTGCTTTGGACTAATATTTTATTACCGCCATCAGAAATTAATGTTGATGAGGTTTCAGCAGATGATTTATTTTCCGTTTCAAGATCAAAATAAATATAATCACCGCTTGAATTATATCCGCGATACCTCTGCAAATATACCCCTAAATCATCCTGCAGCTTAAGAAAGTCTATA
Organism: Odoribacter sp.; assembly: GCA_036657595.1. Classification (GTDB taxonomy): domain Bacteria; phylum Bacteroidota; class Bacteroidia; order Bacteroidales; family Marinifilaceae; genus Odoribacter. The sequence goes on from JAVXFZ010000142.1 coordinate 3,075, forward strand.
TCAAATTGCCGGCAAATATTATCAAGTTTCCCGGCAAAAAAATCAATCGAAAGATTGCATTCGTTTAGGTATCTCTTAGAAATACTATCAACTATATTAGGTCCATCAAAGAAAGAGCGCACGACATTAATTGTAGGAATGTCGTTAGTGCCCTGCGGCACGTAAGATACCGTGTTTCCGCTAAAAAAATTATTAATGTATGACAAATAGTTATATAGATTTCCTTTTTTGTCTGAGCACATTCCAGACTCCTCGAATTCAGCACAATATATTCCATCCCTATCCATATAAGGAGAGATTTTTTTGAATTTACTAATAATACTTTTCAAATATATTTCCCTGTTAATAAGATCGGAATAAAGATTTTTCTCTACCTCATCTAAAAAACAATACAGTATATTCCAGTCCTCATGTCCGCTATACAGCTGGCGGCAACGAATCAGATCGTCGGAAAGTTCATTCAATTTATTTATTTCATTTGCTAAGTAGGTTGGATCTGGCGCACAATGGCAACCGCATTCACTTGCCACTATACCAACTGCGACGCTAAATTTATCGAACAGCCCTACAAATTCATTTAGGTATCTATTTTCCATTGCACATCAAATTAAATCATCACCCATTTTTGACATAAAATCATCGTCGAAGCTCGCAAGGTATGTTTCTGTCGTCGCACTGCTCGTATGACCCATCGCCTGTTGAATCACGTCTACGTTAGCTCCTTTTGCCCTTAGAGCCATAGCGAAAGAATGCCTACTATAATAAGTTGATAGCCGCCGAAAAGCTTCTGGAAACTCTAAAATCTCTGCTATTATTTTTAGCTCTCTGGAATATTTTTTTCGGCTATTGACTATATATTCAGTCAAGGCTGCCCCTTCCCTTTCTTCCACGACGATAGGAAGAATGTAGCCGTTCCTATTCGTCGGGTAATTCTCATCGAACCAATCCATTTCCGCGCGTAATCCCTTCGTAATAGGTATACGGTACCCTTTATGTGTCT
>JAVXFZ010000143.1:0-1797 GCA_036657595.1 Odoribacter sp.
TGGCTGACATCGGAATGCTCTGTACACAAGTGTATATGCGGGATCGACACCCGTTCAGTCCACAAAAAAACCGCCTACATCGTCAAGCTGTCAGCGGTTTTTAACAAAAAGTTCTTTGAAATGTTGTCAATATTCTGTTTCTGAAAAGTCAAGTAGCAATATAGTGCCGTGACCTTGATACTCTTAGAACAGTTAATATATCACCGGAATGGTTTAAGCCTGTTCGATTCAGACACCGGTGTCACATCAATAACACAACAAATATATGGAAAATAACACAAACGAGCAAACAGTTGAAAAACTGACTATTGCCGAATTAAAACAAATGAAGCCCTTAGAGGTTTTAGAAAACGAATATGTCAGAAATAGATTCGTGATACTTTACAACAAAATACACGCATCAGAACAAGGTGAATTATTCTTTGAACAAGAAAAATACAACCTCCAAAGAATCATCGGAGCAAATAAGGATCTTCAGCAGTGTACAGGATTTTCTATTTACGGGGTCCTGTTAGACGTGGCAAATATGGGGCTTACGCTTGAAAACAACTCGCGTCCTCTTATCTACGTTCTTCCCGGATCTGTAAACGTTGGTACAAAAGAAAATTCAATTTGGGAAAAAAGAGCATCAATCGAAATTAGTCCTTATGGAGAAATGGACCTGAGAATCCAATCTGGACAACTTCTATATGCTGACCGCCCGGTTATCGTGTTTGAAGGAGATGATTTTAAACCAAAAGTAACAGAAACAGGTCAAAAGGTAGTTGTTTACGCCGCCTCGATTCCGAGAAAAAGCAAAAACATCATCGGCGCATTTATAAAGCTCACCCGACCGGATAGATCATTCGATTTCTTTTGGATGCTACCTGAGGATATTGACAGATTAAAAGGTTATTCAGAAAAGAAAAACAGAGGTGTAGCCAACGCGCTTTATGGAGGGAAAGAAGGTCAAATAGATACAGGATTTTTAGAGGCGAAGATCATAAAACACGCCTTCAAAACATTCCCGAAACTGAAGTTGGGTCAATTCTCCCAGCTTCAAAAAGATGAACCAATTCAAGCCTCTGATTACGGATTAGATGAACCGGTATATAGTCAAACGCCGCTCCCTGAATGCGAAGAACCAGAAGAGATGACAGCAGAACAGATCGCCAAAGAACAAGGCGGAATAAACATAGTAGAAAACCCTGATGAACCCTTTTAATTATGGAAGAATTAACAACAATAGAAAGCTTTCAGAGTGTTATATTATCTTCAAATAACATTGCTGAACAAAACAGCGCATCGCTCACGAGAGCATTACAAGTGGCTGACACCTTAATTTCTGAGATAGAAAAAACATAGATAAAAGAATCTCCCGAAATAAGATTCTTGGATCAAAATTGTCAATCTTTCCTTCAAAAAGCGAGCAAAACACAAGCGTCAATGAATGAAAGAAGAAAGCCAATCACTCAGGCTTTCGATCAGATTAGGAAATTTTTCACCGAGCAAGAAAACCAACTTTCCAAAACAGGAGAGAAGGTCACAAAAATTCAAAAATTCCGTAACGATCTTGCCTCGTTTACGGCTGCCGAAGAAGAAAAGGCGGAAAAAGAACGCCAATTAAAAGCAGCCACAGAACAAGAGAAAATAGATTGCAGAGCTTATTTTAAGACCTCTTTATCAAAAGATCTCGTTGATTCATTGGAAATTGCTTTCAACGAGATGAACGTAATCTTTGAGTCCATCCAATTGTCTAATATCCTTTTAAGAAAATCTGACATAAAGAATTTCAGTACGGAATATAAGCCTGCTGAA
>JAVXFZ010000143.1:1807-3781 GCA_036657595.1 Odoribacter sp.
AGCACGACACTATATATTCTGATGTTTCACCGTCGGAGATCGTTAAAAACGAAATCGAATATCGGAAACAGATTACCGAAAAGATTCAATACTACTTAGATAGGATCGAATCAAAAAGGCAAGAACTGATAGAAATTGCCAACTCAAACGAAGCCGAAAGAGCGCGGCTAAAGAAAGAAGCTGAAGAAAGGGCACGGAAAGAAGCCGAAGAAAGAAAACAGGAGCTATTAAAATTCTCACAAAAGCAGCAAACTTCCATTGAGGCGGAAAAGACGGAATCCTCCTTAAACAACATGTTTGACCAGCAATATGCTACACCAGTCGTTGGAATAAAAAAGACACTCCAAATCGAAGTTCTTAACCCATCAGGATATGGTCAGGTGTTTATGTTCTGGTTTGATAGGGAAGGGAAAACCCTATCGAATGAAAAGATAGAAAAAAAGTCAATTGCACAGATGAAAAAATACTGCGAAGACATTGCTAACAAAGATGGTGAAATCATCAATTCGACAGCTTTAAAGTATACCGAAGTGGTAACAGCAAGTAAGTAATGGACGCATATTATCAAAGGTCGGAGGTGTCGAACTCTGACCTTTCAGAGTTCAAGCGACAACTATATGGAGGAATGGAGATAGACCCTATCCACGCAAAATTTGGTAACCTGATCGACCACATGATCACAGAAAAGGAAAAAGTAAACTACTTCAAATACGTGTGTGCAGACGATCAGATGACAGAAGACGACTTTAAAAGTGCTGAAGAGATGAAGCGTTCTTTTATGAGAGATGAATTTTGCGTAAAGATTCTCTCTCTATCAGACACTCAAAAGATAATGATCAACCAAAAACAAAGATTTGATTACGACATTCCTTTCTATATGCCGGCAAGATGCAAGTGGGACTTATATATTGATTCTATTGGATGGGGTGGTGATATAAAAAGCACCGCCGCCACTACTCAGAAACAATTTGAAGATGCCATTTATCACTTCGATTACGATAGGAGTAGGTTCTTCTATATGAACATCGCTAATTCAGACAAAGACATTATAATCGGTATCTCAAAAGAAAATTACAAAATATTCAAAGTGCAAATCAAGCGCGGCAATTCTCTTTGGAAATCAGGAGAGGAAAAATGCCTTGACCTTGCATTTAAATATTGGGAAATGTTTGGAGACTTAAAAATAGCAGTATGACAATCACATCAATAGAAGACTTAGAACGAGAGGTAGATGATGTCGAAGGATATTTACAAGAGCTACCTCCCGATGATCCTGATTTGGTCATTGAAAGAGGAAATGAGCTATCTGTATTCATTGCCCGCACAGGCAAAATGTATGCCGACGCAAAATACCATCAGGACGAAGCATTGGCTAAAAGTATTGTTTATGAATTAGGCAAACAAGCGGGTTGCCCCGCTTCTATTCTTAAACAGTTAGTAGAAGCCACTTGCAAGCGTCAAAACCTCTTAGTAAACTCCATCGAGCGATTAAATAGAGCAGCTACACATCAGCTCGACTGGCTCAGGACTGTAATAAGTAAAGCCAAAGAAGAGATGAGACTTTCTAACGGGATTGGTCAGCGATGAAGACCATCACCAACCAATCAGCAAAAGAGCTAATCATTTGGTTAGAAGACTATAAATTAAAACTATCGGGACGCGAGATGAAGGTCCTGAACGAAAAACGAAGAATAAATAATGTAATTAAAAAACTAAAGAAATGAAAATAACAGACCAATTAATAAAAGGAAAATATCTGGCTAAGAACGCGATCAGAACATTTAATGGGGATTTTACGGATGAAGATACCGGAGAAATTGTAACTATTGAAAGGAATGAGATTATCGCCAAAAGAGGCACATACATTGATCTGATAACAATATCACTCCTTCGGGAAAATGGAATTACCGATATAGAAGTATCAGATGAATGCAGATTAGGAACATGGGTGAACAACTTTACAAAATGGGAAGT
>JAVXFZ010000144.1:0-3743 GCA_036657595.1 Odoribacter sp.
ATGATATGCAGACAACCGTTGGGGCAGGGAGAATGAAATATTTTGGTCTCTATGTGCAAAAACGCCTCGATGAACTCGCTGCTCGGGCAGCAGAAACAGGAGATATGAGTTTGATTGTAATGGATGAGCCCGAAAAGGAGGGAGAGGAGCCAAAGCCAATGAGAATGGGCGATATTTCACAGGCTGTCAAATAAGCAGGAGGTATTGAAAATTTGTATAATAATGAATAAAAGAATACAATGATGAACATCAGAAATTTTAAATATATAATCTTGTTGCTCTTCGGGTCAGTGTTTTTCCAAGCGTGTTTATATGAGGACTTGGGAAGTTACAATTATCGTGAGATCAACAATGTGGATGTAGACAGCGTTTTGACTACGAACTATTACACGATGGTGGCAGATGTAGATACATTGAAAATTACACCGAAAGTAGAATTTCTTCTTGACGGAAAAGTGGCGGATCCCAATCGATATGCTTACGAGTGGTCGTTGCTTGCGAGCAGAGCATCCGTGAATGATAAAATAATCAAAATTGGAGATCAGAAAGATTTGAAGTGGCCGGTACAACTTGCTGCTGGTACTTATTTTGGATATTTTAAAGTGATTGATAAACAGGCGGAACTCACGTGGACAACTAATTTCTTTGTAAAATGTGCCAGTTCAACCAACTCTGGATGGATGGTGTTGTGTGATGTAGCAGGCAAAACACGAGTAGACGTAATTTCACCCGTATCGGAAACCCGTACCGTAGTGGTTCGCAACATCTTGAAAGGAAGTGAATATGTAGGTAAACCTGTTGGGATGAATTCGGTTTATGTTCAGGATTTTATGGGAACGCCTGAAACAATCATATATGGATCAAATGGAACATTTTCCATCAACTTAGAAGACTTCACCATCTACGAATCATCCGATTACAAATATATGTTTGCTACCGGTAAATCACGTATAGATATACGCTCAATGGCTAAAACTTGGAATCGGTCTGAAGCGGCAAAGCAAGCTACTTTTGTAGTGGACGATTTAGGTGATTTATACATAAAATACCACTGGGAAGTAGGAGCAATGTATGGTGCGCGTCGGAATGTAGATCCCGACGATCCTACAAAGTTCATTCGTTTTGCTCCTTTTATAGGAAGTCGCTGGGGGAAAAGCGGAGATAGTGGGAATGGTGGTACAAATACCAGCGTCTTGCTTTACGATCAAGATAAATGTCGATTTATGGAATTAAGAGATGATGATCTACCTCGTACATTAAAGATAAAAGGAAATAATCTTCCTTGGTATGATGCAGAAACAGGTGGTATGGAAATGATCGGTATGACGAATACATACAATTCAAACAGTTTGACCTATTGTATCTCTTTCCTGAAAGATCCGAAGGATGGAAAAATATATTTGTATGGAGCAAATCTTAAGCCGAACTTTAAAGTGACGCCCGTAGCGAGAGATTGGTTCCGATTCCGTAATGGAACTCCTGCTACTGACAAAAACACAAAGTGCTACACTCACCATTTACTCTATAATATGGCAATTTGTGCATCGGATAACAAAGTATATCGTAGTGAAGCTTGGGATAATTATGATTGGAAGCTCTATTTGGATGAGGATAAGGGAATTGAAATTCCGGCTGATGAAGAAATCGTAGATTTGAAATTCCATACTCTGATAGGTTGGATTGCTTATGAAAAATGGGAAACGGCTGATCAGTATAATTTAGTGGTGGCAACCAATAAAAAATTGGGAACTCTTGACGAAAATGGGAATATGGTGACAGAGGAAAATTGTGGACGTGTACGGATTTATAACGTTCCTAAATCTACGGAGGAAAACTCAACAAAGATAGCTGAATACGATAACTTGGGGCATATCATTAGTTTGACCTATAAAGAACGTGCTAAATAAAAAATAGTATCAGGACGATGGATGGGATCATTCCCATCCATCTAAACCAACACCTTGGTTTGAGCGAATACTAAAAACAGAATAAAACAATAGAACAATGAAGAGATTTTTTTTATTAATAGGTGTATGCATATTCGCGCTTACCGGAGTATATGCACAGGAGAGCAACGATTATAAATACGTTGCGGCAAAATCAATACTAAACGAGAAAATGCCTGATTGGGCGATCAAACAATGGGTGACCGAAAAACCTGATACGGTGGGTAAATTTATTCTATTGGATTTTTGGGGAACTTGGTGTCACGCTTGTTTGAAAGCTGTACCGCGATTAAATGAAATACAGAAAAAATACAAGGATCAATTAGTGGTCATTGGAATCAACGATGAGTCTTTAGAAAAAGTAAAGCCGATCCACGATAAATTCAATATGCAGTTTGCCAATGGGCTTGATTCGACAAGAACCTTGCGAAAAACATTAAAAGTAAAAGGATTCCCTCATACACTTTTGATTGATCCTCACGGAATTGTTCGCTTTGAAGGATATATGGAAGAATTGAACCACGAGTTGACGGATGAGAAAATAGACATTTTATTGAAAAAGTATAAATAAATCCCTTATTTCATTGAATATAATTATTCTTGAAGAGGGTGTTATTTCCTAATATTAATTCAAATAAGAAGAATAAATGAAAAAATTCAAATCATTTTGCATTGCAATTCTGTGTGTGATGGGAGCAACAGTGGTATCTGCTCAGCAAATGAGCGATGACCTGAAAAAATTTGACCGTTTCAGAGCAATTAAAGACACGGTGACCTCTTTTGAGCCTCTTCGTGAAATCATTGATTGTGGTTTCAATCATTTGACCAACGATCCGGGTTCAAAATTGAGTATCTTTGTGATTAAAATATTGACTTCTAATACCGAACACGGCATTTCAGAAATGAAAGATGCTCATAAATACGGTGTTGAATGGGCTGATTATGTACGTGAAAAACTGAATGTTTATTTGGCTGATGCTTCTTTGTCACAAAAAAGCAAAGCGGCATTCAAATTAATGAAAGCCAATCGGGACATAAATAGCCTACCTATTCCGGCAAAAGTAAAAATGGAAGACCTGAAGACAATTCGTGCCGAATTGGACGAGGTATATTACTTGGATGCATCCTTGTCATATATGCAGTATGTGGAAATCGCTTACGAACAATGTTTACGCGATAAAGTATCACACGCTGAAGTGATGGCTTACTTAGAGAGTATGAAAAATAGTCCGAACGCCGGTGTTCAGGAGCACGCCAAGAAAGAATTAAATGCAGCCGAAAATCAATTTGAATTGAAATATATTGCTTTAGATGGTCGAGAAGTGGATGTTGCCAAACTCAAAGGAAAAGTTGTATTAGTCGATTTCTGGGCTACTTGGTGTGGACCGTGTATGGCGGAAATGCCACACGTAAAGAAATTATACGATCAATACCACAAACAGGGATTTGAAATTGTTGGTATATCATTGGATTCTGACAAGGCACGTTTGGAGGCTTATTTGAAGAAAAATGACATCACGTGGCCACAACATTTTGATGGCAAAGGTTGGGGAAATGAAATTGCTCGAAAAATGGGGGTAAACAGTGCACCGACAATGTTCCTTTTGGATAAAAAAGGAGGTATCTATTCTAAAAATGCCCGCGGTGCGGAATTAGACAAAGCTCTGAATGAATTGATGAAATAATGGAAAGAGGGGAAGAAAACTTCTCTTGAACAAAAATAGGGATAGAGAAGAAAAAATAAAAAAATAGCTGTGTCCGAAAGAACACAGCTATTTTTATCTATTAGAGTTGCGG
>JAVXFZ010000145.1:0-3739 GCA_036657595.1 Odoribacter sp.
CTGAATAGGGGCAGCTTTTTTTTTGATTGATAGATGACGGATCAGCGTTATGATTTGTATATTTGTCTGGCAGGTGTAAAAAAAGTCCTTGATTTTGAAAAAGAAAGGAAAAGATAGAAAATAATATACGATATAAACTGGAAGCTATGGATGAAAAAGTGGTAAAGTCATCGGAAAAAACACAAGCGAAAAATGTGAAAGGAATGGTTCGGAGTGTGCGTGTCAGTGGTAGAAAGGAAAGCGATTATCGGGGAGAAAAGGAGTATCGGACGGTATATGGAGTAGAGGAATGTAATCATCTCTATATAGATACGGAAATATATAATAAGCAGTGGGGAGAGAAAGCGTGGAAAGCTACTGTCACCATACGGGTGTTCCGTTTGGAGAACAAAAAGGGGATATGTGTGGCGGAAAAGAGCGGGAAGATTGAAGTGGGCGAGAATGACGGGCTTTTTACTTATGAAGAAAGGATCAGTCGGGAAGATTTCTCGGATGGAGGATGGAAGGAAGGGGTGTACAGAATATTGACTGATGTGGACGGTGTCGCCGGCGAGTCGGAGGATCTTTATTTGATTCAGGGAGATGGTTGTCCGGAGAAATATTTTAGGGTTTTGCATACCGGTATAGACCGATGCGAAGAGGAAACAGAGGAGGAAATGCAGGCGCGGCAACATTCGTTTCGAGAATTAGATGTCAAAGATTTAAAAAATGTCCGTTTTTTTCTGATGGCACAGAATCTTTGCAATGAAGAATGGGTATACGAATTTTCTGTACGTGTGTTGAATGTAAATGGAACTACGCAAGCGTTACAAGTGGTGAAATCTATGCAGTATGTCAAGGATCAGGCGGGGAATAGTATATTATGCCTTGCCGTTAATTTGGGAGGAGAAGAGGAAGGCTTTTCTATGCCCGGAGTGTATTCGGTCGTTGCAAGTTGTTTTGGGAAAGTTATACTGACATTTCAATTTACTATCAGTCATCAGAATATTCCTTATGATTTTGGACTGGAAATTCAAAATACCGGAAAACAGGAACAAGTGCAATTATCTGTTGAATCCCATCATACGGTGAAAGATAAAGAGGAAATATTGGATCGTCTTTATCGTTTGGTGGCGTTGCGTAAAGTGAAGGAAGAGATAACACAGATTTGCGACTATGCCGAGTTTATACAATTACGGCGAGAAAACGGTTTTGGAGATCATTTTCCGGCGATGCATTTGCTTTTTACCGGGAATGCGGGTACCGGGAAAAGTACCGTAGCCGAGATGTTGGGAGAGTTGTACCAGCAGATGGGGGTGTTGGAGAATGGAAAAGTGAACCATTATGGACGGCAAGAATTAGTGCGTGATGGAGTTGCTGCAGAAGAAAAATTAGTGAGGCAGGCATTGAAAAATTCTGCGGGGGGCATCTTGTTTGTGGATCAGGTGGGCGATTTATTTCATCCGGAGGATCCGAATGATCGAGGGGTGGTGGCATTGAGTATTTTATTTAGTGTGTTGACGAGGGAAAATCCGGAAGTGCTTGTGATCTTGGCAGACGAAGCGCAAGAAATGAATATGTTGATAGATGCTCTGCCCGATTTAAAAAAGATTTTTTCACGACATCTTTACTTTGAAGATTATTCGCCGGAGGAATTGATGGAAATCACTCGTTGTAAGTTGGAGAAATTGCAATTTCGTTTTACACCTTCTGCTGAAGAAAAGTTTTATAAACAATTGACTGTTGTTTCTCGGGAAAAAGATGCCCATTTTATGAATGGACATTATATAGACGAGCAATTGGAAAGTGTGGCAATGCGAATGTCAGGACGTTTAATGGCGAATCGGAACGGGAAATATAAGAAAGAAGATTTGATGTTGATGGTTGATGAAGATATTGTTGCTTTACAGGAGAGTAATCCCGAAAAATCATTAGAGAAGTTGAAAGCGATGGTGGGATTGGGACAGTTGAAACAGAGTATTTTGCAACATCTTAATTATGTCTATTTTATCAAGGAACGTCAAAAGCTTGGATTTACGGATGTGATGCCACCTTTGAATATGATTTTTAGTGGAAATCCGGGAACGGGAAAGATGAGTGTGGCTAAAATGATGGGGGAGATCTATCATTCGGTGGGAGTGTTGGCTCGTCCCAATATTGTAATTCAGGATGCGCGCATCCTGAATGGAGAGGGGGGATTGACACCTCAGCAGGGAGTTGCTGCTCTGATGGATGCAGCCTTGGGAGGTATTCTTTATTTGGAATATGCGGATGTTTTACCACAGAGTGAATATGGATTGGCTCTGTTTGAAGCCTTGTTGTCTGAACTGTCGATGGAAGAATGTGGTGAAACGGTTGTCATTTTAGGCGGATTTCCGGACAGAATAGAGAAGATGTTGGAAACAAATCCGACTTTAAAGAATTATTTTCTTTATACCTTTCATTTTAATGATTATGCTCCGGATGAATTGATGGAAATAGCTGTAAATAAATTGAAAGAAAAGAATTACGTCTTTCACCCGAAAGCAAAAGAGGTTTTTAAGGAATTGATTCATAAAGCCTATGAAAATCGGGATAAGACTTTTGGAAATGCTCTTTTGATGGAGAAGATAGTGGAAATGTCGATTCGAAATATGTCTGAGCGAACAATGAATATCAGGAAGGAAAGAGAATTGACCCGGCAGGAGATGACGACGATTCGTAAAGAGGATATTCCTGTTCATATATTTGAGCTACCGAAATTTGAGCGAGATGTTTTTGATGAGGAGGCAATTCAAGAGGCTTTGAGCGAATTGGATCACTTAGTCGGACAAATGGGCATGAAGAAACAGATTCGTGATTTTGTCGAATTAGCCCGACATTACAGTCGGAATGGGATTAAACTGAGTACACGGATGTCCTTGCAATGGTGCTTTACGGGCAATTCAGCGATGGGGAAAGGTACGGTTGCCCGCTTGATTGCTCGCTTGTATAAGGCAATGGGGATTATTAATACCGGAAAAGTATTGAATTTCAAGGTGGAAAAGATGATTGGTTTGATGGAGGAGGAGGCGCAAAGAAGTATCGGAGAAGCTTTGCTTCACTCCAACGGTGGTATCCTCTTGTTTGATGAGGATTCGCCCCGTCTGAATGAGGCTGTCGGATTACGTGAGCGTGTTCGGGCTATTCTAATGAATCAAATGGCTGAACGTCCCGGTTCATATATTATTATTTATGCAGAACCGAAGCCTGCATTGGCAACTTTGAATAGTGATGTAGAGCATCTTTCTGAATTGGTGAATATTTTGGAATTTCAGGACTATACAAAAGAGGAGTTGATGGTGATCTTAAAACGCCGATTGGAAAAGGAACAAATGAAATTGACTGCTACGGCACGTCAATATATGACGACTTTTATTGATTCGTTGGTGTCAACGGAAGAGCGGACACACGCTAGTTCGCGTTTGATGCGGATTGTTGCTGATCTGATCGTTCGCAACTGTTTGCAACGGATTGCTAAGGAAGAAAAACGGGAGAGTCTGATGGAAGTGATTTCTGTGCAAAAACAGGATGTTGTGATGTTTACCGAACAATTTGTTGCCGGACTGGTAAATGAACGCCGTCGGATAGGGTTTATATAATTGAATGGTTAGTTAGGAGTGTAGAAATTAAAAATAACAAGAGCCTGAATAACATTTTTACTGTTAGACAGGCTCTTTCACATTTCTGGGCAAAACAAGGCAACCAATGAATCGTATGCTTTGTATATTGACAACTTTTT
>JAVXFZ010000146.1:0-3683 GCA_036657595.1 Odoribacter sp.
AGTTACAGCTAACCCAACGAGCGAAAGGATCCATCCCAACGGATTGGTTTTCAGACTTGCCCAAAGGGCTTTTGTTGCCAAAGTCAAACGAGCGGTAGCCGTGCCGGCAATGTGTGAAGAGGCGGCTAGTGCTTCGTTTTGCGCTTCCGCGATCCGGGAGGCTATTGTATTGTTCTGAGTTGCTGCCGTGGTTAGTTTCGTCTTACCGGCTTCGTATGATTTTTGAGCAGATAAGGCAGCAGACGATGCTACATTTCTCTTGTTTACGGCAATTTCTAAGTTTTTTTCTGCCGCCGATATACGAGTAGCATCTCCGGATAATTGAGCACTTACAAGTTCCTTGCGACGCTCAAGGACTAACGCCTGAGCAGCCGTTTTGTTCGCAAGCTTTGCATCTCGAGCGACCTTGTGCCCGTTCGTTTCTTTAACAAGACTATCAACTTCCGCCTGTGCAGCGTCCACATTTTTGTTAACCATCTCCTGAACAGATTTGGCATAGTCGCCATTTTCACGACTTAGATTTTTCTTTTGAAGAATAGACCGCTGCTCTTTTGTTAATAGCTTTTCAATGGAGGAAATCATTGCATCATTGGAGGCAGCCTCTCGCACCTTTTGAAGCAAAGTCTCACCGGTGATGATGTTGTATGCTTTTTTTATACCTGTCAAAGTAGCGGTAGCTCCCGATACTATCTTTGTTTGGATAGCAGCAGCCGACAAATACAAGGCGTAAGAAGCCAACGCTCCGGTCAGAGAGATCAATAAGGTGCGGTTTTCTTTCAGAAATTCAGGAGCACCCGAAAGAGCCTTGATTAGATAAGTGAATCCATTGGTAGTGACAATGAAGGAGGGTGCTAACTTTTCACCCAAAATCAATGCCTGATCATTGAAGGATTTACGCGCCTTTTCTAATTTAGCCTGAAGATTTTCATTCTTTTTTGAATATTCATTTGTGATGGAGATCGCCTCCGAGAAGCCTTTATTGGAAAGAGCCTGTGCATCGGTGACAAGATTAATCTTGCCGGCAAGGTTGGATAAAACACCGACAGCACGCGCACCATCCAAGCCCATTTCACTAAAGATCGGAATAAGAGCCTGAAAGCCTCCACGACTATTCAAAGAGGTTAACACCTGAATGATTGCCGCATTGGTATCAGTGCTGAGAAGTTTTGTGAATTTATTGACGTCCTCACCGGCAAGACGCGCGAATTTGGCAGGATCTTCCATTAATTTCATAATGAAATTCTGCAAAGAGGTAGCCGACATCTCAACCTTCTGACCTCCCTGATCCAACGCAGAGGCATAGCCTAAAATGTTCTGGATAGATATACCTGCCTGCGAAGCAACACCGCCAAGACGCTGAGCGAAGTCAACCAAATAAGATTCGGAAGCCGTTGAGCTTTGACCAAGCTCATTAATAGCAGAGCCAACGGAGAGCATCTGATTTTTTAAATCCATACCCTGAAGGGCGATCGTGGAATCTTTAAATACCTCTGTGATTTTTCCAATATTTTTTATCGCGTCATCGCCCAAATCTTCCCCCAAAGCAACCCTGATTTGATTACCGGCATCTACGAAGTCAAGGATGTTCTTTTGTCCCGAAATACCCAATTTACCCGCATCGGCAGCTAATTTGTTCAATTCTTCCCGGGATGTCCGGGTATCCATTTTCTTGAATTGTTCATTCAATGCTACCACCTGATCACGCGTTAAGTTGGTGGTCTTGCTAACATCAGAATATATATCATCCATTTTCGCCACATCCTGCGAAAGTTTTTTGAAACCCAATACGATACCGGTCAAGGAGGCAGCGGCAGCGGTTATCATACCGAAATAACGATTGAAGGAATCGGAAAGATTACCGATGGAAAGCCAATTGTTTTTTACAGTCTTGAGCTGCCGATTGTGTTCGTCAATAACACCGCGAAGCTCCCGGATGCGCTTCGTATGAGCAATGTATTCATCACTGCCGATTTTCATACGCGCCTGCTCATTTACAAGCTTCTGCATTTCACCCCGGATGGACTTGATGTCACGCCCGGCTTCCTTGCCGTTAATATAGAGGTTTACCCGCCTGTTTACCGTGTTTTTGTTTGCCATACTATTTTATTTTTTTACAATAGTACCGGTAGAAAAAGAACGAAAAAAGGACAGATTTTTTAGGTGGATTTATTTGATTTTCATCATCGTGGCATTAACAGCACGATCGGCATAATGAGTGACGACAAGATCGGCAAGTTCTTCTATATTGGTATTCAACGGACCATTGAACCAGTCCTTAGGCTTGCGATTGATCACTCCGGAAGTCGCACGAAAATCGGTCCGCCTGTCGTGCCTACTTCGACCAATACTCACCTTTACACCACGCTGGACAAATCCGTTATGCATAACATAACCGCGACCAACACCTTTCTGCAAAAAAACGCCGTGCTGAGCAAAGGAGTAACCAATTCGATCAATCTCATTATACACCTTATAGGTATTCCCTCTAAGGGTTCGCAAAAGAACACCTTTCCCCTTTTGACTCAAACGACTAATATGCCCCCTTAGATTTGTTTTAAAACGTTCACTCCACCTTTCAAGATCAGAGTTGTACGCCGCTGTTTGTTGGTCAATATTTTCCGTCATTTTTTATCAATTTTGCCTGACACTTAATGTCGTTGTGGGTTAATTCAAAGGTGAATTGCTTCGGAATATATAGCTGATTACCTATTCGAACCCTACGGATCTGAGACGTACCGAATTGAACAGGCTGCGGCTGAAATAAGATCAAAATACGCAACATATCTTCAAGCGTAACAAGGAAATCGAAGGTGTATTCGTTGGCGTTGGAAAGAAATTCATACCAAGGCTTCATAAATGAATAATAAGGACCACGATCAGATAGAAGATCCAAGGATAAACCATTGGTAGAAAAAGAGCCGGTAGACGATGCTTGTAAGCTATTTGCAAAAAAAGCAAAAATAATATCACTCAATTCAGATCCGCTACTTTGAAAGGCAGAAGAGATACCCTGCTCCTTCAGGTGCGGATACACTACACCGGAAACTGATTTCATCGGAATCGGACCGGAACTGATCTGTATTTCAGTTGGCTTAAATCGAAAAGATTTAAATAGATGCAAGGGGAACCAACTGTCTGCATATTCTTCCCAAAAAAAAGTTGGAATATCTTTGGTCGTCACCGGATCGTACACTAACTTTTTTTTGGAAATATATAGTTTGTTGGTATCTCTAATCTGATATAATAAGCCCTCCTTTTTGGGAACAAACAAATCAGCATAAACAGTAACAGAGCCGTTTATAGTCAAATTAGTCAAATCACTATCCTCTTTTTGATAGCTTAATATGTAATATTTTGGCTCACCAATCTCAATATCTTGACCGACAATTACATTTTTGGTGAGATCAAGAGATTCGGTTTGCAAAATATCCTTCGCAAAACTAAATTCAACCTGCTGCTGCTCATGGTCGAAATAATAAGCAAGCCCGAAATTCTGCTTTAACGCGATCAAAAAATCCGATACAGACACTGCAGGGAAATGTTGTTGCGGCATGATCTTAACGTCGTGGCTGTTATAATTCAAAGGAGAATCTTCCCCATCAGGAATCCTTTTTATGTTTATAGAAAACGGATTGATGGAAGCAACCATAGTTGTATATCCTATGCCCGGAGTCATATCGTAG
>JAVXFZ010000147.1:0-3581 GCA_036657595.1 Odoribacter sp.
AAAGCAGACTTAGAAGCATCAACGGACGTGATTGTGTCCGTTCCTACGGCGGTTATGTCGTTGAGTTTATCGGCGGTGTTCGCAAAGTCATTCAGCACATCCGCCACGTCTACAACCTCCTCGAATGCGGCTTGTTGTAACTCTGAGCATGCGGTTATGATTGACCTTTTGATTTGTTTTTCCCTTAATATTCTGGCGTGATTCTCGATGTGAATAGCTGACGAAACACGGGAAGTAAGATTAGAGAGGTATGATACGTTACCGTTTTTCTCAAACGTTTCGTTGCCCTTAAGCTGCTCGTAAACAGTCAGTAGATCAATCGGTTGGCTATTGTCGTAGAGTAGGTGTATCGCGTTAAATATTGCTCGATTTATTGGCTGATAGAAACATTCTTCGTCGATAATAGCTTCTATTCGGTCAAATGAATCTCTTTCTAATATTAATGCTCCTAAAATGGTTTCCTCCAGCTCTGGGGCTGATGGTGGGGTGTGGTTATATTCTGTAAGGTTCATTATCTTTTTCTTTTTCGTTGCTAAAAATTAACTCATCGTGCCAACTTTTTTGGTTAAGGAAGGTGACGGGATCTTTTCTAAATTGTTTATCGGGCTGAGCTTTCTTGTATTTGGGTATGTAGTCGATTATTTCCGTTCTTTCTTTTTCTGATAGATTTTTCCATAGTTTCAGACATTTTTCCCGATTTCTTTTTTTCTCGTACAGTTCCCAAAAAACATCAAATTCATCATCAAATCGCACATTAGATATTTCTTTATATTCTTTATATTGTTTATCTGATGTTAGTTGTCTGTTAGTTGTCTGTTGAATTGCCTGTTGATCTGTCTGTTTTCTTGGCTCGTTTAGGTCTTGATAACTATCATATTTACAGACAGTTATAAGCCTAAATTTGTTCGTTGTTTCGTTTGTTATTTCGCCTGTTGATTTTAGGCGTTTGATAGAAGTGCGAATTTTTTGAATAGTTAGCCCTGTTTCCTGTTTTATTGTTGGCAAACTTGTAATAAATTGCCCTCTCTGAATATCCACGCCTTGCCACTTTACAGGCTCAAAATTCGCTCTCAACAAACAGTATAAAAACAACTGTAAGGTATCTGCGCTCTGGAACCATTGCCATTGTAGCATTTTTTTATGCATCAATATCCATCCGTCCATTATTTCTCTTTTTTCTGGCGTTCGTTAACCGCAATCATGCATTCGTTGATGATTTCGCTTATGTGTCGAAAACCTGTCCCGCCGACATAGCTTTTCGATTCTAAGCCG
Source organism: Odoribacter sp. (assembly GCA_036657595.1). GTDB lineage: Bacteria > Bacteroidota > Bacteroidia > Bacteroidales > Marinifilaceae > Odoribacter. The sequence continues at coordinate 1,273 of JAVXFZ010000147.1, forward strand.
CTTTCCTTCAGTCCAATAGATTCCACTAACTTCCCGCTCGTTGGGCTTATTTTCTTACCTTTTACCTCCAAAAACCCGTCCGCAATTAGATCGTAGACACACCTTGTACAATGGTTAATTGTAAACTGCATAGGGTCAAGCAATTCGGTGCGGCAACACGAGAAATCAGAGCCGCGAAATATGAAATATTGGCGCATTCTTTGTTTTTCGGTTTCCCTAAGTTTTTCGGTTTCCGAATATGCTTTTCTTGATGTCACGGTAACTTTAGTTTTCATTTGGAACCTCCTTTCTCCAGATCGTCCAGCACTTCGGAACGGGTTTTCACCGCGCCACTTTCTATCCATTTTAAAATTGTTTCTGTTTCAAATAGCGATTTTCCCCCGATTTTTCTCATTCCCGGAATTTCTTTACGGCACACCTTCATATTAATAGTATTTAGCTTAAACCCAGTCAGCTCGCATAACTCTAATCTGGTTAAATATTTACCGTACTCTTTTTTATTTCCAACAAATTCTCCAGCAAATTCGGCGAATATCGCCCGTAGGTCGTCGCGGTCTATCAACATTAAATTTTCCATTTTTTTTCTTTTTTGGTTTCGCGAGAATAAATACCTGCAGTTTATTCATTTCTCTAACCCAAAATTACAACACATCTCGATTGCATTTTATGGCGAAATTCGGGAATGTTATGGGAAAACCAATTTTACACATAAAATTAATGCACTCTGTATGAGTGTATTATGATATTCGTATAAAAAAATGTTATGGGGAAATTCGGAAATGTTATGGGAAAGTTATTTTTAGTTGTCCAAAATACGAATATTTAATAATTCCTCTAATTTTTTAGCAAATAAATACTCTGTTCCCCCCGCCTTATTGTTGGCGTTCCCAGTCGGGTGACGATAATATTTATCTTTATCTTTTCCTAATGCATGTAAAATTTCAAACACATCACTAATCACCTCAGCCGCAAGTAACGCCGTGATAAGAATGAAGGTTTTTCCTTGCTGGCGACTAACTAATTTTTCTGAGGTAGGGTGAATGATAAAATAAATAAATTCCTCTAAAGAACAGGGGGAAAGTGCCTCCAAAGAAAGCACATGTAAATCTTTTGTTTTTTCCTCAGAAAAACGCCCAAGCGTGCTTGGTACTAATATTTTATTACCACCATCAGAAATTAATGTTGATGAGGTTTCAGCCGATAATTGATTTTCCGTTTCAAGCTCAAAATAAATATAATCACCATTTGAATTATATCCGCGATACACCTGCAAATATATGCCTAAATCATCTTGCGCCTTAAGAAAGTCTATATCAAATTGCCGGCAAATATTATCAAGTTTCCCGGCAAAAAAATCAATCGAAAGATTGCATTCGTTTAGGTATTTTTTAGAAATACTATCAACTCTATCAGGCGCATCGAAGAAAGAGCGCACGACATTAATTGTATGAATGTCGTTAGTGCCCTGCGGCACGTAAGATACCGTGTTTCCGCTAAAAAATTTATGAATATAGTACAAATAGTTATATAGCTTTCCTGCTCTGTTTGAGCAAATTCCAAGCTCAGAATTTTCGACGCAATACATTCCATTAATATTAGTATAGGGTGTAATATTAATGAATTTCCTGATAATACTTTTAACATATATTACCCTATCGGTAGAATTTAAATAAAGATTTTTCTCTACTTCCTCTAAAAAACAATACAATATATTCCAGTCATAATGTCCGCTATACAGCTGACGACAACGAGTCAGATCGTCGGAAAGCGCATTCAGTTTATTTATTTCATTTGCTAAGTAGGTTGGATCAGGCGCGCAAGTGCAACCGCATTCCCTTGCCACTATACCAACTGCGAAGCTAAACTTATCGAACAGCCCTACAAATTCAGTTAAATATTTTTTTTCCACCTCTGTCAAATTAAATCATCCCCCATTTTTGCCATAAAATTATCATCGAAGCTCGCAAGGTATGTTTCAGTAGTCGCACTGCTCGTATGCCCCATCGCTTGCTGAATAACATCTATGTTCGCTCCTTTTGACCTTAGAGCCATCGCGAAGCTATGCCGGCTATAATACGTCGATAGCCGCCGAAAAGCTTCGGGGAAATTTAAAATCTCTGCGATAATTTTTAGCTCTTTGGAATATTTTTTTCGGCTATTGACTATATATTCGGTCAAGGCTGCCCCTTCCCTTTCTTCCACGACGATAGGAAGGAGATAGCCGTCTATCGTAGAATAGTTCTCACTAAACCAGTCCATTTCCGCGCGTAATCCCTTCGTAATAGGTATACGGTACCCTTTATGTGTCT
>JAVXFZ010000148.1:0-3482 GCA_036657595.1 Odoribacter sp.
AAGACAACCCAAACATCTTTATCCAACAAATTATTATAAGTAGTAATCGTTAGTCCGCCTTTTAACTGACTCACTATTTTTTGGCTATTAACTGTCAATGTATTACTTTTCGTCCGAGTCGCATCATAATAACACATCAACGCTGGACGGGAACTGACATATCCGAGAAACATAGCAATAACAGTCACTCCAAGATATTTACCGACAGTCACCATCCACGGATTTTTCTGCCGTCGTGCCTGTAAACGAATAATTGTCAAAGAAAGAAATAATGCAATCACAATCACAAAGTAAAGTACATCCTCACTCCTGATAAAACCTTGAATAGATTCATCTGTACGACCGGCAAGACACAACCAATACATAATATCCCTCACCAAAGCTACTCCCTGCCATAAATTATTCACAAAATTTAAGAAAGAAAGAATAGCCAATGTTCCTATAGCCGCAACCACCTGATAAGAAGTAAGGCTTGACATAAACAAACCAACTGCCGCATAAGCGCATAGCAATAAATAAATACCCAACATTCCGGCGAGCATTAACGAAATATCAGCATTGTCAATGGTGCAAATTCCAAATATAACATAGACCAACATAATCGCCATCAACACCAAACCATAGATCATCATAGAAAGATATTTACCCAGAATAATCTGTGTATTTGTCACTGGCGAGGAATAAAGCAAATTAATAGAACCGCTTCCTAATTCACGGCTCATTAATCCCATCGTCAACAAAGGAATATAAAGATATAAGTAATTTCGGACAGCAGCATAGAAACTATACGGACCACAAAAGATCCGACCTGTTATTCCCGATGATGACCAACCAGTATCCTGATTGGACACAATATTCGCACACATATCCATAAAATTCATACTAACCTGCACGGTAAATATGATCAGAATCAACCACGCAACAGGAGAGTAAAACAGATTCTGTAACTCTGCTTTGGCTATTTTGTATATTGTTTTCATTATAAAATATTAATGTTTACTAAAGTCCTTTGACTTATTTATTGATTACATAGCTACCTAAAAACAAAAGAACTACGATTTAAAAATGTGATAATAATTCTTTGATGCCACTTAATAAGTAATGAAATAAATTATTTTTTTGACAACTCTGCAAAAATAGCATCTAATGAACTTTTTTCCTGTACCACCTCAGTTAATCTCCATCCTCGCGCAACACTTGCTTCCACCACTCGTTCGGCAGCGTCGTGTACATCAGAAAATTGCAAGCGATATTTAATGCCACTTAATTCTTCCACCCGCAATACACCCGGAATCTTTCTTAATTCCTCAGCAGCAGGCGCAGCTGCCAAAGATACCACCAAAGCATTCGGTTGAATATAATTATCAAATTCATCTACCGTCCCGGAAAAGACCAAACTTCCTTGTTCAATCATCCGAATATAATCACACGTCGCTTGTACCTCTGTCAATATATGAGTTGAAAGTATCACCGTCCGCTCCTCTGCGATTTCTTGAATCAAATGTCTAACCTCAACAATCTGATTGGGATCTAATCCATTCGTTGGCTCATCCAACACAATAAATGCCGGATTGTGAATAATAGCCTGAGCGATCCCCACTCTTTGTTGATAACCACCGGAAAGATTCCGGATCAATCGTTTACTAAAATGGGTGATTCCACAACGTTCCATCACAGCTTTTACAGCTTTGGATACTTCTTTAGACGGAATCTGCCGTAAACTGGCACTATATGAAAGATATTCTTCCACAGTCAAATCCGGCTGTAAAGGCGGCTTTTGTGGTAAAAAGCCAACATGTTTTTTTGCCTCCACAGGATACTTACGTATATCAATACCTTTAATATAAACGTTCCCTTCCGTTTGATTTAATATCCCGCATATAATATTCATTGTTGTAGATTTGCCGGCTCCATTAGAGCCGAGCAAACCATAAATACCATTTCGTGAGATCTCAAAATTAATATCCCGGATCGCCCACTGCACACTATAACGATGGGATAAATTTTGTACTTTTACGATAGAATCTTCCATATATTAGATTTATAAATTATTTTCTTTTATACATATTTTGCATATTAATAATAGTCTACACTGAAAGGATCGCTTATTTGAGCTACTTGTTTAATGGGACCACCTAAATTTACCCGTGATTGCTCCACAATATAAGGATTAGATATATCTGCTATATTTAACAGCATAAAATCACCATTTTCCAGTCCAACTGCTATTTCGGTATAGACAGGTTCACCATACTCATTCGAACCTTTCGCAAAACGCATAGCAGTAATCTTTGCCTTAAAAGAGAAAAGCGAATGATCCGAATTATCTAATCTGCTAACATAACGTAATTCACTCCCTTTTGAATAGAAAATAGAATGAACGACAGAAAAATCCAACGAATAATACCCACTGGCAGTTGTCAGAAATAAAGTGTTTTCATCCAGATTACCACCGGGGAAAAGGCATACCGAATCAGCCTTATTTTCGAGACAATAAGCGTAGAGAGAAGAATAAGCGTCTGTTTTTAATCGGAAGTTAGACATATAGGTTTGTCCCTCTTTATTAAAAATCATCATCAGTTTCTGAATGCCATAATTTTCATAGTCATAAGGGTCATTTCCATATTCAGACAGCCTTAATATCTCACATCCGTTTTCCATATTCCAAATAGGCAAAGCGTGATGTCCGGCATCTGCAGTCACCGGATAAATTTTCCCTTGAGGATGATAAAAATTAATCATCATCACTCTTCGATTCAATTCATCATAGCACGGAAAACCCAAAGCTGGATTATATTCATAATTTATCCCTTGTCCAAAATGGCGAACTTCACTTCTTTTACTATCAATCAGATAAGGTTCCGAGATATATTTTCCACCCAGCCAATCGCTGCTCATCATTCTTCTGAAAAGTCGTCCGTCTTCCGTCGCTATAAACGAAATAATACTACCGTAATACACATCACTGACTTTAAAATTAGTAGGCGTTCCATCCAAAAATTGATCTTTCAATTCACCTGACTTCACAAAATTCTCACAATTCACCTCATAAGCAGCCTGATCTGTCACAACTGTCACTGCTCCAACAGCTGCAGATAAATGCTTCGCCTCGTGCCAAAGCATTTTGAGCGGTTTCCCCGGAATTTCTTCACCTCCATTCTTTTGTCTATAAATATCCTGTAATAATTCATATTCTATCTTCCTCTCCCCATCCACATTTTTGATTTTCTTCAATTGACAACTCAATTGTGAATTTCCTCCGTTTTCCGAAAGAATCATCCACGTTCCCTTACTGTAACGGGGTAAAATATTCATTAACAATTTATACATATAACGAATCCCCGTCGATTTTTCAATAACGTTAAAAGTACCGGTCAAAAAAGATTTGGGGAAACTTTTCAAATTCAACTTTTTAATCAACGTATCCCCCGACATACACAAATCACGTTGTTCAGAAAAGACCACTCCATTTAAAATCCATT
>JAVXFZ010000149.1:0-3400 GCA_036657595.1 Odoribacter sp.
TTTTTTATCCTAAATATCCTTTCATTATTCCTCGCTTGCTATTTCTAACAAACATAATAATTTCATCTCGTTCTTTAGAAGCAGCCATCTCTGCTTCAATCCTTTCTATGGCATCTGAATTATTTAATCCAGATTGGAAAAGGATTCTGTAAATATCCTGAATTTCATTAATTTTCTCATTCGAAAACTCCCGACGACGCAAGCCAATGGAATTTACTCCGGCATAAGAAAGTGGTAAACGCCCGGCTTTCACGTAGGGAGGAACATCCTTACCTATCAAAGAACCACCTTGTATCATCACGTGCTTTCCAATATGTACAAACTGATGAACAGCAGACATTCCACCTAAAATAGCAAAATCATCCATCACCACCTCTCCTGCCAGCAAGCAAGCATTGGTAATGATACAATTATCACCAATCGTACAATCGTGAGCAATATGGGCACACGCCATAATAAGACAATTACTTCCAATTTCAGTAATACCTTTGGCAGCAGTCCCTCTATTCACGGTGACACATTCACGAATCGTTGTATTATCTCCGATTTTTACAATAGATTTTTCCCCTCTAAATTTCAAATCCTGAGGTATAGCAGAAATGACAGCACCAGGAAATATTTTACAATTCTTACCAATGTGTGCACCTTCCAAAATAGTCACATTCGATCCGATTCGGGTTCCTTCTTCAATTACTACATTCTTATCGATCGTCACAAACGGTTCGATCACCACATTATCTGCAACCTGAGCTTCCGGATGAACATATGCTAACGGTTGTTTCATTCGTTTATTATTTAATGAATACTAAGTATATCTGAATCATATTTTCAGCCTGCAAATATAATTATAAGTTTTTGGTTTTTGCGACCTGAGCCATAAATTCTCCTTCGCAAACTAAACTTTTACCAACAAAAGCATATCCTTTCATCAATACGATCCCCCGTTTCACCGGAGCCAATGTAACTAATTTAAAGACCAGCGTATCTCCCGGTACTACTTTTTTCCTGAATTTCACTCCGTCTATCTTCATAAAATAGGTAGAATAATTTTCAGGATCAGGTACACCATTTAACACTAATATACCTCCACACTGCGACATCGCCTCCACGATCAATACTCCCGGCATCACCGGTTCTTCCGGAAAATGACCGACAAAATGCGGTTCATTCATCGTCACATTCTTGCAACCGACCACCATATTATTAGTTATTTTAAATATCTTATCCACCAATAAAAAAGGCGGACGATGTGGTAAAAGTGTACGGATCTTATTAATATCCATCAAAGGTTCAGCCTCCAAATCTAAATCAATCGGATAAGCATCCTCTTTCATTTCAGCGGCGATCTCTTTATAAAGCATCTTAGCCATCGAAGCGTTTGCTCTATGTCCCGGTCGTTCTGCAATCACCCGCCCCTTTATAAAACGTCCGCACAAAGCTAAATCACCGATCACATCCAACAATTTATGACGTGCCGGTTCATTATCAAAATGAAGTTCTAAATTATTTAAAATTCCTTCTTTGATCTGTATATGCTCATAACCACATAATTTAGCTAACCGATCTACTTCAGGTTGTTCCATTTTCCGGTCAACAATCACAATGGCATTGTTCAAATCTCCTCCCTTAATCAAATTATTAGCAAGCAACATTTCTACTTCGTGTAAAAATACAAAAGTACGACAAGGAGCTATCTCTTTGGCAAAATCCGTAGAAGAAGCCGAATAAGAAGCATATTGCATAGCTAAATAAGGTGAATCATAAGCAACTAAGGTAGTAATGCTATAATCATCATCCGGTAAAAGCGTCATTCGGGTATTTGTCTCTTCGCAATAAAATTCCATTTTACGTTTCACTGTAAAAACACGACGATCTGCCTCTTGTTCTACAATCCCCACTTTGTTTATCGCTTCCACATAATAACGGGAGCTACCATCCAAAATTGGAAATTCTTCGCCGTCCAATTCGATCAAACAATTATCTATACCACTACCATAAAGAGCAGCCATTGCGTGTTCCAACGTATAAATCCGAACCCCCTCTTTTCCTAAACAGCTTGCCCGATCTACAAATTCAACATACTTAGCAAGAGCCGGAATTTCCGGATTCCCTTCTATATCTGTTCTTACAATGGTATATCCCATATTCTCTGCTGCCGGTTTGAAAGTTGCACAAACTTCTTTACCGGTATGCAAGCCTTTTCCTTTTAATGAAAATTCTCCTTTTAATGTATTCTGTCTTACTGACATTATTGTTTTGACTTTAATGTTTGTATTTCTTTTTCTAAATCACAAAGTTGATTATATAATTTCGGTAATTTCCGAAATAAAACATAGCATTTCCTATATTTTGAGGCATCAAAAGCCGGAGCCCCCATCAAAATAGAATCTGCTCCCACATTATTTGTAACCCCACTCTGTGCTGCAAGCATTGTTTTATTTTCAATTACCAAATGTCCGGCAATGCCAACCTGTCCGCCAAACATACAATGGGCTCCAACTTTTGTTGTACCGGCAATACCACACTGAGCTGCCATTACCGTATTTTCACCCACCACCACATTATGTGCAATCTGTACTAAATTATCCAGTTTTACTCCTATTTTTATACGAGTAGATCCCATCATTGCCCGATCAATACAAGTATTTGCTCCAATCTCTACATTATCCTCAATCACCACATTTCCAATTTGCGGTACTTTATTATAAACTTCTCCGGCAGGGGCAAATCCAAATCCATCTGCCCCGACTACCGTACCGGCGTGTATCGTACAATTATTTCCAATCACACAACCGTGATAAATTTTCACCCCTGCATATAGAGTCGTACCATCGCCGATCACCACTCCGTCACCGACATAAGCCTGTGGATAAATTTTTACGTGATTACCAATTTTAACTCCCTTACCAATATAAGCAAAAGCACCAATATAAGGAGCATCACCGATCACCACTCCCTCTGTAATAAAAGACGGCTGTTCTATTCCTACGGGTTTTGGACGCATATCTTCGTACATCCGCAATAAAGCTGCGATAGCTTCATAAGCAGAAGGTACACGAATTAATGTACAGGATACCGCCTGAGTAGGAATAAAATCATTATTAACCAATACCACCGAAGCCTCCGTCGTATAGATATAATGTTCATATTTCGGATTTGCCAGAAAAGCCAGTGTATTTGGTCTTCCTTCTTCTATCTTTGATACATTGCAAATCAACACATTACCATCACCTTCCACCACGCCTTTTAACAATGCTGCAACATCTTTAGCCTTAAATTCCATATTTTCAAAATTTCGGCAAACTTACGAATTTTATTTGTAACTCATAAAAATATGACAAAGATGTTTCAAAATTAAGAATCATTCAAATAATGAAACACACATACAATCTATTAAAAA
>JAVXFZ010000150.1:0-3391 GCA_036657595.1 Odoribacter sp.
ATTTCATATATAATTTCACTTCTTCTGCCTGATCTTGAAGTAGTACATCTACACTCTTTGAATTTCCGGCAGCATCAGCATATTTTATCGTATAAGTCTGTCCTTTTTCAAGCATAAAAGTCAGGACATCATTCATATCTTGTGTCGGACCGGCAGTACGTCCCCCTCCCATCTGTGACTTACCACAAAATATATCTACATTAACTGCAACACGACTGTCTGAATTTTGTACACACTGATTATCAGCGAACATCATCAATCTTAACGGAAGATGATTCCCATCTGTGGATATTTCAGACAAATGCGATTTATATAGGCTTACATAGAAATCAGTCACATTCGCAGCACATACATAACGAATCGTTTCATCCCACACTAAAGGGAAATAGGTGGCGGTCGGTTTAAATGAAGAGGCATAGATCGCCTTTTGAAGATCATCTTTTACCGCCTTACCGGCATCAGCAAAAAACCAAGCATTATTCAATTGTCCCGGAAAATAGTATTCGGTGAAATACCAATTTCCATCCGCCCAGACTTCTGTCCAATTATGATTACCCCGTTCATCGTGCCAACAAGGAGTTCCGGCAATGCGCGACGGAATCCCCACGGAACGGAAAGCATCCGTCAGCAAAATAGACAAACCACTACAAGAAGCCATCCCCTGACGGATAGATTCAAATGGACTTTGATCGGGTTTCTCCCGCTTGGTATTGTAATCCACCAATATTTCATCACGGATATTCCGATTGACAGAATCAATCGCCTCAAAAATAGTCTGGCAATTCACAACATATTTATCAAAACGATTGTAGAAATCTTTACGCCAACCTTCCCGAGTTTCATTCATACTGATATAGGGTAATACTTCATTCAAAAAGATACTATCAGGTAGAGATTGTGCCCAAGTATATTTTTCACGTGCTTTGTAAGCATATTCAGTATTTTCCAATAAAAAATCAGCTGTCAGTTCCTTTAAATCTCTTTCGGGCATATAAGAAATTAAAAAAGCCATCCCCTCCTTTTGTTCCACAGGCACTTTTTCAAGTGCTTTTTTCAATTCACCAGCGTTCTCTCCGGCATTCTTTAATGCCTGATCCAATAGAGCATAATACTTTTCCGGAATACCTGTATATTTATTTCCGGAACACGACAACAAACACACCACAACTACTAATAACACACACTTCATAAATTATTAATTTAAATCAGACATAAATATTTTGGTATCACAATTAATTATTATGACATTCAAACGTTTAAAATAGCTTCGTTCAACAACGTGAAATTTAGCAATTAAGGAACTTAATGCTTATTTCTTATCACTGAAATACTTCATAAACTGAGCTCTTTCATAACGTTCCGTATGCTTAGTGTCAGCGTATGAGAGTTTTCCTCGAAATTCTTCAATTGTTTTAAATGACTTATTATCCATCCAGTTATTCACATAGACATTCATCGCCTGAATAGATTCAATTCCTTGTTCATAGATAGCAGAACACACTTGAACCGTAGTGGCACCTGCCAATAACAATTTAACAACAGCTTCCCCACTGTGTACACCCGTTGATGAAGAGATTTCTTGTTGCTTATCCTTTCCTGTTAAAATGCCTGTCCAACGCAAGGTGGTGCGCAAATCTGTCGGTAAACTGAATATAGGAGCGTTTCCCATTGTCATCCGCTCAATATCAATATCCGGCTCGTAAAACCGATTAAAAATAGTAACGGCATTTGCTCCATAAGCTTTTAATTTACTCACAAAAGCAGGTAAATTAGTGAAATAGCGACTAATTTTTACGATAATAGGAATCTTCACTTCCGCTCTTACGTGCTTTACAATATCAAAATATAAACTTTCAAGTGCGGCACTTTCCATAAATTCATCTGTCGGTAGAATAAATGCGTTTAATTCCAAGGCATCCGCTCCTGCTTTTTCCAATTCACGGGCAAAACTGATCCATTCACCATCTTTCAAACAACTGATACTGGGAATGACGGGTATATTTAATTTATTTTTTGCCAATTTTACCAAATCAATATATTGCTGTATCGTATTGGCTCGAATATAGTTTTGTATATAATCTGCTTCTTCCGGATAACTATTGTCACCTAATGTATTAGATGTTTCCATATTAATTTGTTCTTCAAATACAGATTTCAAGATCACCGCTCCCACACCGTTCTTTTCCATCTCTTGTAATTTATTCATATCCGAAGTCAACCCGCAACTTCCGGCAATAATCGGACTTTTTAATTTCAATCCGACAAACGTTGTTTTTAAATTCGCCATAATTATTTATATTTAAAATTGTTTCGTTAGCAATCCATTTGATCTGCATCTCTCCGCTCACTCATCAAATCCTTCGCCTTGTTCATTCGCTTTCTAATTTTTAGCTTTGTACTCCCTTTCCCCAAATATCGAACTTCCTACTCTCACCATCGTACTCCCTTCCTCCACTGCAATCTGATAATCCCCAGACATTCCCATAGATAGTTCTTTGAAATAATCTTGTCCTTGAAAATAAGTGTTCTTCAAATGTTCAAATAGCTGGCGGAGTAAGTGAAATTCTTTATGTATCTGTGCTTGGTCATCTGTATTGGTAGCAATTCCCATGACTCCGATCATCCGGATATTTTTCATCTCTCGATATACTTCACTTTGCAATATTTCCACGGCTTCTTCCTCAGATAATCCTGCTTTGCTCTCCTCCTGAGCGATATGAAATTCCAAAAGACAATCAATCACCCGTCCGTTTTTAGCCGCTTCACGATTGATCTTTTCCAACAACCTCAAACTATCCACCGAATGAATTAAAGTAACAAAAGGGGCTATATATTTTACATTTTTTTCTTGCAACTGACCGATCAGATGCCATTCTATATCTTGCGGTAAAGCCTGAAACTTAGTAGCCATTTCCTGCGGACGATTTTCCCCAAATGCACGTTGTCCACCGGCATAAGCCTCCTCAATCGCCTCTACGGGCTTAGTTTTAGATACTGCTATCAACTTTACCCCATTCGGTAACATTTCTATAATTTTCGTAATATTCCCTTGTATACTCATTATTGTATAATATTTTACTACTAATCGCGCATTTATCTTTTACGCGTAAATACTCTTTACACAAATATATATTAAAATAAACGAACTTTCTCCACGAATGTTTTTCTTTTCTCTATTTTTACAAACCTCCCCCAATATCATCACAATTCATTGCGATTTGCTTTTAGAATTGGATTTTTAATGGATTGAAAAAGCAAAACATTGATCGTATTATCTAAATATATGCAGCGCAATCAATTTGAAAAAGGAATCACCTATAATTTAGGTATAAAAATAAGTAAGGCAGAGCCTTTTTATTCTCTGCCTTACTGCGTTTGCGGTCATAGACCT
>JAVXFZ010000151.1:0-3328 GCA_036657595.1 Odoribacter sp.
TTTTTACCACCTTAATGGGCAAGTTGCTGAAATTTAAATGAGAGGTAAGGCATTTTTACAGCATATTTGGGAAATTCGGAAAGAGATAAAATCTGCCGCAGCTTTACATTCATTGTTATTCATAGCAGTGAAAAATAGGGCATTGAATCTTCTTCGAAATATCAAAAATCAAGAACGGATTGTAAAAGTGCAAGTATAAAAAAGAACAGTTTCAAAATGATTTTTGAAACTGTTCTTTTTTAGTAGCGGGGACCCGATTCGAACGAATGACCTTTGGGTTATGAGCCCAACGAGCTACCACTGCTCCACCCCGCACTCTCTATCAATACTTTTTGTATTGCGACTGCAAAGGTAGTATATTATTTTTATAAATTTATTTATTATGTAGAATAATTTATTCTGCTTCTTGTTGTAATAGGAAAAACTCTCGTTATTTTGCTTAAATTTGCGTAGAATTTGAATAGTATAAATGTGTAAGTAAGAAAAGGAAGATGGAGCGGATTAAAGGATTAATGTATGGTGTAATTTCGTCGGCAACTTTCGGATTGATTCCGTTATTTGCTCTTCCGTTGTTACAGGATGGAATGAGTGTGGATTCGGTGATGTTTTATAGATTTGGTATTTCGGCCTTAGTGTTGGGGATCTGGTTGTTGGCGAAGCGGCATCAGATGAGGGTTACTTTTCGTGAATTGGTGACTCTTTCGGTGTTGGGTGTGTTCTATGCGATGACGGCTTTGTTGCTGACTACTTCTTATTTGTATATCCCCAGTGGGGTTGCTACTACGATTCATTTTCTTTATCCGGTGGTGGTTACGTCGGTGATGATTTTGTTTTTTAAAGACCGGGTTTCTTTGCCATTGATTTTATCGACTTTTATGGCGATTGGAGGGGTATATTTGTTGAGTAATACGGGAGCAACCGGTGCGGTTAGTCTGAAGGGATTGTTGTTTGTGTTGACGACAGTATTTACGTATGCCATTTATATTGTCGGGGTAAATAAGTCGTGTGTGCATAAAATGGATGGTTTGAAATTGACTTTTTATGTATTGTTTGCGGGTTCGGTCGTTTTTGGAGTGAATCTATTGGCAAAAGGGGTGCCTTTGGAGGGTGTCCCGGACGTGAGTACCGGTGTATATTTGTTTTTGTTGGCATTGATCCCGACCTTGGTTTCGGATTTTACGTTGATATTATCTGTGCAGCACGTGGGTTCTACAACAACGGCGGTGTTGGGATGCATGGAGCCTTTGACGGCTGTCTGTATGGGGATTTTATTTCTACGGGAAGATGTAGGCATTTGGCAGATTGTTGGGATATTGGTCATCTTGGTGGCTGTATCTATCGTTATTTTAGCAAATAGTAAAGAAAAATTTTGTTTAAAGCGGCTTATTCCTGTTCGGATGCGTGGAATCGGGAAGAAAGCAGCTTGAAAATGATTTTGTAACCTTATAAAGAATAGAGATGATAACACTGAAAAAAATTACTGCGGAGGATTCGGCGTTTATAAAGTTGACAGAAGTTTATACGGAGGCTTTCCCTCCTGAAGAGCGGCGGCGTATTGAGCAATTGAAGTATTTGATGAAAACGCAAGCGAATATGTATTTTAATGCGATTGAATGTGACGGAGTATTGGCGGGATTGTTTGTATATTGGGATTTTACGGAATTTTATTACTTGGAGCATTTAGCTGTCTACGGAGAGATGCGCAATAAGAAAATCGGTCAGCAAGTGTTGGATTGGATCAAGGAGCATTTGAAAGGATCCCGGTTGTTGGAAGTGGAACCGGCAGATAATGAAATAGCCATCCGCCGGATTCATTATTATCAACGCAATGACTATAAAATATTGACAAAAGATTATGTACAGCCGTCTTATGATGGAACACGCTCTTCTTTGCCTTTATGGATTATGGGAAATGAGGAGTATACGGATCAGTCTTTATTGAAAAAACACGTAGAGATGATCAAAGAGCAGGTGTACAATATCCCTCGCGAAAAAGTAAGTAGCTTGTAATTTTCGCGATACGTATAGGTTTTTGTAAAAGAAGTGATAACGTACGGAGAAGACCGATGGCTTTTGCGTGAAATTGTAGCGACATACCGAATAGTCGAAAAATGCCCTTGTATAAAACGCTACCTTTGAAGGTCTTAAATTTATAATTTATACACTATGTTAATGAAGAATTTAAATATCGGAGGCCTTACTATTCAGGTACCGATTATTCAGGGAGGAATGGGGGTCGGTATTTCACTTTCGGGCTTGGCTTCTGCTGTGGCAAATGAAGGGGGAGTTGGAGTGATTTCTGCCGCCGGACTTGGATTATTATATAAGAATCTTTCTCAAAATTATTTGGAAGCCAGTATGTTGGGTTTGAAGGAAGAATTGAAAAGGGCTCGTGAAAAAACGAGAGGTGTTGTGGGGGTAAATATTATGGTCGCCTTATCCAATTTTGCGGATATGGTGAAGACTGCGATTGCTGAAAAGGCAGATATTATTTTTGCGGGGGCAGGTATGCCTTTGAATTTGCCTTCTTTTTTGCAAAAAGACAGTGTTACGAAGTTGGTGCCTATTGTTTCTTCCGGACGTGCTGCTCGATTGATTTGTGAGAAATGGCAACATTTGTACAATTATCTGCCCGATGCTTTGGTGGTTGAAGGACCTAAAGCCGGAGGACATCTCGGATTTAAAAGTGAGCAGATCAATGATGAGCATTATACATTGGAGAATATTTTGCCGGATGTGATTGAAGAAGCACACGAGATAGAGCAAAAATATGGGAAACATATTCCGGTGATTGCTGCCGGAGGTATTTATACGGGGGATGATATTCGGCGTATTATGGAATTGGGTGCTGACGGTGTACAGATGGGTACTCGTTTTGTGACAACGGACGAGTGTGATGCTTCGGCTATTTTTAAACAGACGTATATAGACGCTCGCGAAGAAGATATTGAAATTATAAAAAGTCCGGTAGGAATGCCGGGACGGGCTATTTTCAGTAATTTTATACAGAAGGTGAAAGATGGAAAGAAACAGCCGAAGGTATGTCCTTTCCATTGTATTAAGACCTGTGATATTACAAAAAGTCCTTATTGTATCATTATGGCATTGTATAATGCTTTTTTGGGGAATATGGAAAATGGTTATGCCTTTGCCGGGTCTAATGCTTTTAAAGCGACACGGATTATGTCGGTGAAAGAAACTTTCCGCTCATTGTTGGATGAATTTAACAAGGATAAGAAATAAATCAAAGGATAGATTTTGAAAGAAGCTGCTCTGAATAGGGGCAGCTTTTTTTTTGATTGATAGATGACGGATCAGCGTTATGATT
>JAVXFZ010000152.1:0-3299 GCA_036657595.1 Odoribacter sp.
GCGTAATTACCATCAGTTGACGACTCGTTATAATGTTTATTTTAACGGGAAAGAGGCGTTGAAGGCAGGAATAAAGAATATGGACCTCCGTCACAAGGAGGATTATACGAATCTTTTGCCTGTTTTTGTGTCGAATAATGAGCAAACGCGGGCGATGTGCGGTTCGGATATGGATTATGCCATTGAGAAGGCGGTGAAAGCGATTGATAAGCATTCTATTACAGCTAAACCCCGCCGTAGAAAGAATAAGGATTCTAAGAATTATCAAACTTTCCGGACGAAAAAGGAGTTTAACAATCAGTTGGATAAATGTTATTTGCTGTTGGGGAAGGCTTATTTTTATAAGAAAAAATATGCGATGGCTAATAATACTTTCCGCTTTGTGCAACGTCAGTATGCCGATGACGAGGAGGTGATGAGGGAAACGGCGTATTGGTTGTTTCGGAGTTTGACGGAGATGGGAAGATATGAGGAGGCTGGCAAGTTAATGAGCGAAATGGAGGCAGGTAAGCAGAGCAGACAACAACGGGAGAGGATGGCGGCTGCCCGGACTGATTATTATGTTCGGCAGGGTTTGTATGCACAGGCGATTCCGGAGGCGGAGAAGTTAGCCGGAGAATGTAGGAATATGAAGCGTAAACCACGTTATCATTTTATATTGTCACAGCTTTATCTGAAAGAGCAGCAGGATGCAGGAGCGATGTTGGCTTTAAAGAAGGTCGTCCGTTTTAATTTTAATTATGAGATGGTGTTTAATGCCAAGATTAATATGGCATTGGCTTATCAGGAGGGGGATGCGACGATTGAGAAGAAGTTGAATAAGATGTTGCGTGATTCAAAGAATGATGATTATCAAGATCGAATTTATTATGCCTTGGCGAATATTCAAGAGAAACGGGGGAATGAAAAGGAGGCGGTTGATTTGTATTGGAAGTCGGTGCGTTCGTCTGTGGAGAATGAAAATCAGCAAGCTCTTTCTTTTTGTAAGTTAGGGGATTATTATTTTAAGGAACGTGATTATCTACCGGCACAGGCTTGTTATGATTCTTGTCTGTTTTTTATGGATTCCCGCTATGAGGATTACGATCAATTGAAAAGTTTGCTGACGGATTTGACGGAATTGGTTTCTAATTTACAGACGATAGAGGTGCAGGATAGTTTGCTGCGCTTGGCGGTGATGCCGGAGAAAGAGCGGAATAGTTTGATTGATGAGAAAATACAGGAAATAAAGGATCGGGAGGAGGAAGCAAAGGCAATAGAGAGAAAAAGTCAGGAGGAAAGAAATTTCTTTGACCGTAATAATATGTTGAATCGGGGAGATGCTTTTTCGCAGGGGGAAAATAGCGGAGGTGATTGGTATTTTTATAATCCGGTGACTATTTCTTTGGGAAAGAATGAGTTTAAACGGAAATGGGGACGACGGAAGTTGGAGGATGATTGGAGAAGGCAAAATAAGGTGATGGTGAATGTAGTGGAGGAACAGGAGGTGTTGGCGGATGAAACTGGAGAGAAAGCGGAGGTGAAGGATATAAAGAGTCGGGAGTTTTATACGAAGGATTTGCCCTTAACCTCAGAAGCGCGTGTTGTTTCAGAGAAAAAGGTGGAGGATGCTTATTATAGAGCGGGGGAGTTGTATATGTATCGTTTTCACGATCCGGCGAAGGCATTGGAATGTTTCAATGAATATATTCAGCGTTTTAAGCAAAGTGGTAATTTGCCGTTGATTTATTATTTGTCTTCTACCGCTGCGGATGAATTGGGAAAATCGGAGGAGGCTGCCCGCTATAAAAAGGAATTGATCTCACGTTTCCCGAATAGTGATTTTGCTTTGGGCTTGCAGGATCCGGAGTATTTCAAGAAGGTGGAAGATGTGGTGAGATCGGTCGAGAAGATGTATGAGCAGGCTTATGAACGGTATAGCGGCGTGTATTACGACGAGGCAGCACGGATTTGTGATGATATTTTGATGAAGTATCCTGATAATAAGTTGAAAGTAAATGTTCTTTTTCTGAAAGCGATGTGTGTGTTGAATACCCGTTCGGCAGAGGAGGGACGGAATGCTTTGGCAGAGGTGTCGGCTGCTCATCCGAATAAAGAGATGCAGGAGGTGGTGAATGATGTATTGGCTTCGCTGTCTGTTGGAGATAAGCCGGCAAGTTACACCGTTGTTGAGATGGCTCAAGAGCGGGCGTTGAGGGCAAATCGGAATTGGACTTTTGATGAAGAGGTCAATAGTGGTAAGAGTTGGAAGGAAGAAACGACTTATCAGGTGGATAAAGATAAAAAGCAGTTGGTGTTTATCTTGTTGCCGACGGATTTTAATCTGATGCAGGAAACCCGTTTTAAGGCTCGTTTGACCTTTATCAATGCTGCGGAGGCTGCGGAGGGTAAGAAGTATGAGGTGAAGAAAGAAGAGTTGTGGTATAAGCAAAATGCTCTTGTTGTCACGCCGTTTGATAAGTGTGAGGAGGCGATGGGGTATTTGAATCGGTTGGCAACGGATAAATATTTGTTAAAGATTATCGAAAACCGTACGTATCGAATGTTTGTCATCAGTGAGGAGAATATGGGAGTGATGAAGCGGGTGAAGAATATTGAGAATTATGTTGATTTCTTTGCTGAGAATTATTTTGAAGATCGGCACCAAGGAGAGATTATCGCCGGAAAATGGGGAACGGCAGCCCACGTGTTCGGGTATGAAGAGAGTGCGAACCACCATTTCGTATTGACAGTGCCTTTTCGGGAAGTGAATACGAAGCGGATTGCCGACGTGTTACATCAGATTGATCCTGCTTTCCCTTTGATGAAGGAGGATTACGACAGTTATACGGAGTTGATTGTGGTGAGGAATGTCGGAACAAAAGCGCAAGCACTCGATTATATGAATGCTGTGTTGAAGGATAAAGAGGTGTTTGATTTGTTGGCAGGATATGAATATGAAACGTTTGTGATGACGGAAAATAATTTGAAGGCGATGAAGGAGAATGATTACCTGAATGAGTATGTGAAGTTTTTCAATGATAATTATCTGAAAAATGCCGGTGCCGTAGGGGTTGTGGACGGTGATTATGTCTATAATAAGAGTGTTGAGCATAAGTTTGTGTTGTTGTATTCCAATAAAATAGATCCTTTTAAATTGAAGGTTATATTTGAGGAGATGAATCCGGCGGGGCTGACCTTGAATAATCAAAAGTTGAACGATGACCACGATTGTATGATCGTTTCCGGATTTGCTAATAAAGAAGAGGCTATGCGCTATTTTCATTCAATGGTGAGCAATCGAAAGTTGTTGAAGCCTT
>JAVXFZ010000153.1:0-3275 GCA_036657595.1 Odoribacter sp.
TGCCGACCAGAAAGGCGCAAAACGATTATTCTTTCCAAATTGAGAAGAACCGTCAAGACGAATATTAAAATCCACTGAATAACGATAATCATAAGAATAACCGAAAGTTCCAATCCATCCGATTGTCCTCGAAGTATTCTCTCCACCACTTATTTTTTCATTATATTTCTTACCAAACAAAATATTATCCATATTATCATTCGGAAATCCGGTAACCAATGCCCCATAATTACTGCCTTGACTCTCTTGAACCGACATTCGGGCATATAAAGAAAGATAATGTACCGCATTAAATGTCTTATTATAACCGGCGGAAAGATCCAATGAATATTGAAAACTTTCCCCCTGATTTATACTATAACTACCCTTCTTAGTGGGATCTTTCTCCCCATCAAAAGCAGTATGTTGTGCCGGCTTAAAGACTTCTCCTTTAGAAACACTCTTCGACAAAGAAAACTCTGCATCCAAACGTAAAGTTTCTAACGGATTATATTCTAATTTAAATAAATTACGGAATCCAAAACTGGAATTACGATCTTTACTATTAAAAGTAGCATTATACATCGGATTCATAATGCGTTCATTACCGCTTACGTTTGGAACTGTCGTCGTTTGAATATTCTTTAATACTTCACCATTGGGTCCGTAAGGACGTAAATAAGGATTCAATCTTGTATAATCACGAAAAGAACCATAAGGAGTATTGTTCCCGACAGAATTATCAATTGTTATACTGTTTTTCAATAAAATCTTTTTAAACCGATAGGATAAATCCAACGCTCCGGATAAAGCCTGCCGATCAGATTCTTTCATCACACCCGGCGAAGTATTGATGCCCACATACAACCGATAACGCAAAGATCGGTCACCACCTTCAAAAGAAAGAGCGTGCCGTTGTTGAACAGAAGTACGCAAAGGCTGCGATAACCAATAAGTATTTACTCCCCGCTCCACTTCACGCAAATAACTCTGATAAGTCTGGAGATAAGTCACATCTTTATCCCTCGGATAAAAACCGGCGATATCCTCCACTTCCAATTTTTCCCTTGCATTCAATAAATTATAATCTGAAAGATCCGGCGTTTCCAACCGAACATTCCCGGAATAACTCACCCGAAGAGTCCCCATCGCTGGAGATTTCGTTTCTATAACAATGACACCATTAGCAGCTTTTGAACCATAAATAGCTGTTGCGGCAGCATCTTTCAACAAAGTAATAGACTCCACCCGCTCTGGATCCAAATCTGAAAAAATCTGCAATCCAATTTCAAATCCATCCATAATCAACAAAGGTTGATTGGGATAAGTGCTATACTCACCCTTCACCATAATAGCATCTGTCGCAGCATCACCTCCCCCTGTAGGCAAAGTAGCCTGTCCCCGCATTCGCAAGTCAGGTAAACGATTCGGATCTGAACCACTCACAATATCATCCATAATTCGGAAGCCCGGATCAATAGCCGACAAAGCCTTAGCAATATTTGTCGTACTGAATTTTTTCAAATCCTCTCCTTTCACCGAAATAGCAGAACCTGTATAGCCTTCCTTTTTTCTCCCTCCCATACCGGTGACTACCACCTCATCCAATGCCGTCACCTCATCCTCCATTGTCACATTCAACACCTTCTTCCCAGCCAAAGAAATTTCCAAGCGTTTCATCCCAATAAAAGAAAACACCAAAATATCCTTCGGATTAGAAACCATAATACTGAATTTTCCATCCATATCCGTCGATACACCCACTCTTGTATCTTTCACTTGTACCGTCACACCCGGCAACACACGCCCTTGTTTATCTTTCACCGTTCCGGTGATCGTTAAAACCTCCTGTGGTGAAACAGATATTTCTTCCTTTCGTTTTATCACAATCGTTTTATCAACAATGCTGAAAATAAGACCGGAACCTTTTAAATAACGATTCAAAATATCATCAACGGTTGCATTTTTACAAGCAATATCTTTCGCTAATAAATCAGAAAAATCAATATCACTATACACAAAACTAAATTCTGAATTTCTTTTTATCTCATTGATCACCTGTTTTAAAGTAGCATTCTTTAAATGAATATCCAATTTAATCTCCTGCGAATAGACAGACGCTTGCGACTGAATTGTAAAAAGGAACAGAAATAAACACGTGAATTTCATCACCAAAAGCAGTTTAATGATTTTTCTATATCCCGGACTGGGATATAATGAATTTTTTTTCATAATTTTGTAAATAAGGTTCAATAATAATTCATATCCTGTTTGCAGCAGGTGTGAATGCAACTTTAGGAGCAGTGTTTGCAGCACTGCTCTTTTACTTAACTATAACAACACGCTGATCAATTTCAAAATGTAACTTCCCGGTTTCTTCTAATAATTTGAGCACTTCTGAAAATTTTTCGTGCTTTTTAATATTCAACGAAAAAGGAATATTTTTCATTTCATTATTCGTATACACGACATCAAAAGAATACCATCGACTGAGATCTTTTAAAATCATCTCTAAAGATGTATTATCAAAAACCAAACGTCCATCCTTCCAACCGACAAATAAATCGACATCTACCTCTGCCACATTTAAATTACCACTGGTTTTATCAAATGATGCCTGATGATTCGGAAATAAAGAAATATGTCCGGACGCCGCATTCACATTCACCTTTCCTCGCACCAAAGTCGTCAAAATCCGTGATTCCTCTGAATAAGCCCGAATGCCAAAAGAAGTACCTAACACTTCCACCTCCATCCGGCTTAATGCTACAATAAAAGGTTTTGTTTTATCGCTTTTTACATCAAAAAAAGCTTCACCTTCCAAATAAACCGTACGAGTATTTCCTGAAAAATGAATCGGATATTTCAATGTTGATTCCGCATTTAAATAAACAGTAGATCCATCCGCCAATATTAAAGTATATTCTCCTCCCCGCGGCACACGAAGTGTATGATAGCCCAAATTGCCGGATTCTTGATTATTTTGATACTTCAAAGTATCGCCTAAAGCATAAATATGCTCACCCAAATTCTCAATCACCCCTTGCGAAGCTTTATCCTGTAAATTAATCGTCCTTCCATCCGGCAATTCCAACAACGCGGTTGACCGACCCGGCAGAATGACAGAAGCCACAACAGGAGGTTGCGTGATTGCTTTTTTCTCAGATTGTGCCCAATAAATAGCCAATGCGAATCCCAAAGGAAGGATCAAAGCGGCAGCATACCGGAATAATTTACGATAAATAATTCGATGCGAATGATAAGAAATCGTTCTATTGGCGATTTTTTGCCATTCT
>JAVXFZ010000154.1:0-2958 GCA_036657595.1 Odoribacter sp.
CGAGGCTTTCGCCGGTGAAAAGCGTACAGGTATAGGCGACTTCTAAACAAGGGAATAAGGTAACGTTGAGGTAATAATTGTACGTATGAAAATTGAAGCGGGGAGGAGTTAGCTCCTTATTCATAAAATTGAAACCCACCATAACGGTTTTATCCGCCTGCATTTCTCCGGAGGGAGAATGAAGTAAACCAGTCGTTCCATAAGTTAATTGAGCCGAAAGTAAAATCGGGAAACAAAGCAATAAGATAAGAAATAGAATTATTTTAAACATACTGTTTGTCTGATTTTTGATTTTACTTTCGGCTGTATTGAAAAATAAGGTTTATAAAAAATTATTCAAAATCAACGATACCACCTCCGGCATTTAATCCGGGACCGTGTCCGGTGTGGGTCTGTGTGTAACTGACAACAACTGTATGGCTACTTGCGATTTTAACCTTGACAGAAATAATTTTTCCTTCCACCGTTATGGTATATGTTTTATTTACATAGGTGGTGGTGAGGGTTAAATGATCGATGCTAAATTCGTTGGCAGCGCTGAAGGTGAGAACTTCCGGCTTTTTCTCTCCAAAAGCTTTTCCGGTTGGGCACATACCGGCATTGTCGGCTTTGATCTTTTTTTCGAGTAGACTGACAATATAGTTTTGTGCTGCTGCTGATTTTCCCGTAAGAGCTGTTGCTGTTACTTCTTTTGCTGTTTTTCCGTCATAGATCATTCCTTTTTCAACCTTAGCAATCAGTTTTAGATTGCCTCCATCTTTGAAACTTTGACCTTCATATTTTCTTGATTCGATTGCAGTGGTAGTATCTGCTTCTTTCACAATAGAAGTGGCAAATCCGGGAGCAAATGAAGAGAAGTGATGTACGCTGGCTACATAATCGCTCCCCACGATCTCAACGTAGTTGTTTTCTTCGCCTGCATTAACAGCCCAGCTCTTGTCTGTTTGTTGGTAGAGTAGATTCATCTTTACTCCGTCATTCGCACTTGCCCCTTTGTAAGGAGCCGGGAAGGTGATTTTTACCGGAGATGAGAATGTTGTACCTGAAGGTGTTCCTTCATAGATACGTTCAACAACAGCTGTTTCAACTTTCTTTTCTGGTTCAGCCGGTTTGCTTGCTTCGTCGTTCAGTTTGTTTTCGGAAGTCACGTTTCGATTGAAAGAAATAACATTATTTGTTTCGCCTTTAGGGAAAGTGATCACCAGTGGTGTACTTGCTTCTTTTGTGAAAACCACTTTGTCTTCAACAACCTCTTTCGTGCCATCCACTTTTTCTGAGGTTGTTTTGATGGGTGCTATTTTCAGCTCTTCAGGTTTATTAATGGTGAATGTTGTTATTTCATTCTCTTGCTTTTTCGTCAATTCAATTAGTTTTGCTAATTCCGGTGTCCAATTGGTTACTGTCGGTTCCACCGTCACATATTTGATGGCATCTTTGTCTGCTTCTTTACTAAGAACGACGTTGACCACCTGATTCAATTGCTGTCCGGCTGTAATTTCTTTTAATTGGAAGAGATAGCTGTAAGGAACATATCCGGTTGCAGTAACACTCAGTGTGAAATATACATCTTTTACAGTCATAGCAGCTGCTACGCCGGTGGTATATTCATTGCCCGTTTTGCTTATAGCTGTGAAATCCTGAGAAGTACTGGTCAGAACGATTTGTGCATTAACAGCATTACCACTTGCATCCAAAATCTTACCGCTGATGCTGTATGCCGCAGGAGCCGGTTTGTCTTGTTTGGTCATTGTGAAAGCAGCACCGGTGCTAACGTTAAAAGTTTCCGCTTCATCTTTTGTTCTGATTTGCTTACCAACTTCATTCACCATCACACCTCCGAGTTGTGATGTATAGCCGTCAGCAGTGGCTTCGATGTCATATACACCCGGTACAAGTCCTTCTAAAGTAAACGTAGCTTCTTTTTTATTGACTGTTGTGAAGCCATCTTTGCTAACCTTTACATTCAAACCCGTAGCAGGCGCACCTTTGATTTCTACCTTCAGACTATACGTCGGTGTCTTGTACAATGGAGCTTCAGGAACAAGTGTCTTCACCATCATTGCGTTCACTGTATAAGAAGCATTTCCGCTTTTTAGTTCTTTGACGTCGATGCTGCTTGACACGCTCTTGTAGCCTTCCAGTTTAAAGTTCAGGGTATAAGCTCCCGGCGTTTTGCCTAAATCAAATTTAAATTCTCCTTTTGCATCCGATTTTATTGTCATTGATTGCGCCCCGCTTAGGGTGATTTCTACTTGATTCAGCTCTTTGTTGCTGTCATCTGTGATCTTTCCATTAACGGTATAACTGACTTTATCCGTAATCCCGGAAGGATCTGGATTTTCGTCGTCATCTTTACAGCTCGCCATACTTCCAAGCGTGACGACTGTCAGTATTAAGACACACCACGTGCTTAACTTACTAAATACACTTTTCTTCATCATTTTCATTTTTAAAATTAATTATTAAGTATAAAAAACGGATTGAAACCGTTGTCTTTCATTATATTGTCTTCGGGTAATGCCCGATAGTTTTTATAATAATAAAGTTCATTTCCGGCATTATACACCATTCCCATTTGTGATGACGGCACGATACGTCCCCAGCGGGAGCGTTTGTTGCGATAAGGGGGCAATGCAATTTGAAAACGAAAGCCTCCGTTCTTCAAAGCCCCTTGTGCTTTCATCGCATAAAAACCGATGGAACAATGATTAAAATGTCTGATAAGGTCACAACGCACTCCTTTTTCCTGAAGGAGATATTGCTCTGCCTTGATGGAGAATTGTGTGTTGTAGCGGGGACAGAAGTAAGTGCCGCCGATCGACCAAGTGAGCCGAAATTCTTTGCCGTAATGTATGGTGAAACCCTCCCATCGACCGGGACCTGTGTATCCAAGACGTCCTTCTACCGAGAAGCGTTCGTTGTGTAAATAATGGCGAAGAGTGAGATCTGCGCCGTAGC
>JAVXFZ010000155.1:0-2918 GCA_036657595.1 Odoribacter sp.
TGTTTGGAAAAGGGAAAAAAGAGAGCCTTGACAAAGGATTAGAGAAGACAAAAGACAGTGTATTTAAGAAGTTAGCGCGGGTGGTTGTCGGTAAATCGAAGGTAGACGACGAGGTGTTGGATAATTTGGAAGAGGTATTAATATCGTCGGACGTGGGGGTGGAAACAACATTACGGATCATCCAACGCATTGAAGAACGGGTGGAACGCGATAAATATATGGGCGTCGAGGAGTTGAATCGGGTGTTGAAGGAAGAAATCGGCGCATTGTTAGGAGAGAATGAAACACAATCGGAGGAGTTGTTTGACCGGCCGGCGGGAGGAACGCCATACGTCATAATGGTCGTAGGCGTAAACGGTGTGGGCAAGACGACGACGATTGGGAAACTCGCCTATCAGTTTAAAGCAGCGGGAAAGAAAGTGATGTTGGGTGCCGCCGATACGTTTCGGGCGGCAGCAGTTGAGCAATTGGTCATCTGGGCAGAGCGGGTCGGGGTGCCGATTGTGAAACAGGGAATGGGAGCAGATCCTGCATCTGTGGCTTACGACACGCTGATGAAGGCTAAGACGGAAGGGGCAGAAATCGTCTTGATCGACACAGCGGGACGTTTGCACAACAAGGTTAATTTGATGAACGAATTAACCAAAATCAAGCAGGTGATGAAAAAAGTCTTGCCGGACGCTCCGCAAGAAGTGCTGTTGGTATTGGACGGATCAACAGGACAAAATGCTTACGAGCAGGCAAAACAGTTTACGCTGGCAACAGAGGTAAGCGCGCTGGCTATCACGAAACTCGACGGGACGGCGAAAGGCGGAGTCGTGATCGGTATTTCCGATCAATTCAAAATCCCGGTTAAGTACATCGGTGTCGGCGAGAAAATGGAAGATTTGCAGGTATTCGACCGCAAAGCCTTTGTTGATTCTCTTTTCGGCTAATGAAGGGTGACCGCGGGGGTCAAGGGGCTTATTGTGCGTATATCTTTTCGGATAATCCCGTCGGATTTAAACCATCATCAATGGTATTTATAAAAATGGCATATTTTTTGTTATGGTAAATTAGAGATAAATAACGGAATAGCTCCTCTTATTTTGAAAGGGGAGTGTATTTATTATCATTTCCGGCGGTCGGCGTCGAACGACAGCAAAGAATGCTTCGGCGGACAGAATGGCAGGAAACAATGAAACAGATAGTGAATGAACATTAATTTTTATTTTATGCGCAAGTTATGGATGGTGTCTTTGGGTCTTTTACTGTTGGCGGGCTGCCAGTCAGCCGATACGATCGACGGAAAAGACGTGGCACATTTAAGTTTGGATTTAAAAGCTGATTCGTCGTTTGCCAAGACGAGGGCGGTGAACACCTCCGCTTATCAGGATGTGAACAATTATACGGTAGAAGTGTCGAAAGACGGGACGGTCGTACAGAGGGTGCTATACGGCGCGATGAAGTTGGAACAAGAATTAGTGCCGGGAAACTATGCGATCCGGGCTTTTTACGGCGAAAACGTAGCCGTCGGTTTCGATCAATTGTATGTCGAAGGTTCTACGGCGTTTACGCTCAACAAAGGAGAGAACCGGCAGGTGAACTTCACCTGCACACCGGCGAATGTGAAGGTCAACCTTCGCTATTCGGAGGACTTTTTCCGGTTTTATTCCGATTGTACGGTGAAATTATCTACGAAACACCTGAACGCTCCCTTTGTGATGGCAAAAGCGGATGCGGCAAAGGATGCTTTTTTCCGTGCGGATGCCGCCGGCGAAGTCTTGACGATCGCCTTTGAATTAAAAGATATGCAGGGAGTGATCGTGACGCCACAGAATTTCGGCGCACAGACGGTGACGATTCGTCCGCGTGATTTCCTGACGGTGACCATCCGTCCGAAGTTGGTGGATATTGACGGAGGAAAGATCAACGGCATCACGGTGACGATTGATGGCAGCGTGACGTCGCAGGATATACCGATCACCATCCCCGATGGCTATCTGCCGGGAAACGATACGGAAGCAGGTAATTAACGTAAGAAAGAGAATAGGTATGAAAAAAATAAGCTATATAGGAATCGGACTGGGTTTGTTGTTAATGAGCCTTGTGTCTTGTGAAATGCGCGATGAATTAAAGAAATTACCGGAGAAAGAGGAGATGAAAGAAGAGGGATGGTTCTCGTTGGATGTCGCTTCGACGGCGAAAAACGATCAGGTCGCATCCAAAGCCGTTTTTGAGGCGAATGATGTCAATCCGCTGCTCTATCCGGTCGATATTATCAATGCCCTGACGGGAGAGATCGTGTTCCATTACGCTACGTATGCCGATTTATTGAAAGCCGGACAAAAAATCCGCCTCACGGCAGGAAAATACCGGGTGGTGGCATATAATTACGACGGCAGTCAGGTGAACGCTTCCGAACGTCCCTATTTTAAAGGGATAACCGAATTTGAAGTGTTGGCGGGGAAAACGACGAAGGTGAACACCACCTGTCGCTTGCAAAATGTAGCCGTTTCCATCGCCTTATCGACTGACTTTACGACGAAGTTTCAAGATGATTATTCGATCACGGTGACCAACGGCGACGGGGGAGTGAAAATCTACTCACGGACGGAAAACGGGAAAACCCTGTATTTCAAGGTGCCGGATCAAAAAAATAGCGTGCAATTGGTGGTGAAAGCCACCACGAAAACGAACGTGCAGATCGCCCAAAATTACTCTGTCGTAAAGCCAAATGATGCGGAAGGTAACAGCAACTTGGTTTCGGGCGATGAATTTACGGTGAATGTCGGCGTGGGCGATGAACCTTCCGTCGATCCCACTACGCAGATTAAATTGAAGATCACCGTCGATTTGACGATGCACGAAACCGGCGTGACCATTGAGATTCCGACGGAAAATATTATTTTTAACGAATCGGGAACACCAACACCCGA
>JAVXFZ010000156.1:0-2862 GCA_036657595.1 Odoribacter sp.
TGCTTTAATGCCTGTTTAATCAATTCTTCCACACTTGTAATTCCACCACCGGCAACCACCTTGTCCAACACCTTCGATGCTTGTCCTTTCACAAAACCCAGCATCATCAATGCCGACAAAGCCTCTTCCTGAATGGTTGACGTAACCCCCAACGTTGCATCTCCCGTAATACCCGCTGTTGAAATTTTATCTTTCAACTCAATAATCACACGTTGTGCCGTCTTCAAACCAATGCCCTTTACACTCTTAATGGCATTCACATTTTCGGTCATAATAGCACCGGCAATTTCATTCACAGTCATCGAACTCAACATCACGTTTGCCGTATTGGCTCCCACCCCCGACACAGAAATCAACAACCTAAAAACCCGACGTTCCTCTTTTGAAAAAAAACCATACAACAAATGCGCATCTTCACGGACAATCAGGTGAATATACAACACCACCGTTTTCTCCGCAGAAATCTGCGAATAAGTATTCACCGAAATATGAACAAAATAACCTATTCCGCCACACTCCACAATAGCATACGCCGGAGCCGCCTCCACCAAAATTCCCTTTATATATTCATACATAAACGATGTTATTATTTAAAACCTACTATCTGTCTCACCTCTCGGATCGTCTTCTCCGCACTTGCTCTGGCTTTCTCAGCCCCCTCGCGCGCCACCTTATTCATATATTCCGTATCAGCCGAATATTCAAGTATCTTCTCCCGAATCGGGGAGGTAAATTGAATAATATCTTCCGCCAATTGTTTTTTCAAATCCCCATAGCGTACCTGACAAGTATTATATTTTTCATTAAAAAAATCATACGTATCCGCCGAAGAGACAATCTTCAACATCGTAAACAAATTAGCAATAGCCTCCGGCTTTTCACTATTTGGCTCCGATGGACCTCCATCCGTAACTGCTTTCATCACCTTCTTGCGAATAGTTGCAGCGTCATCAGCCAAATAAATCGCATTCCCTTCCGACTTGCCCATCTTTCCCGATCCGTCCAATCCCGGCACTTTTACAGCATCTCCGCCAAAAGAATAAGATTGAGGTTCCGGAAATAATTCCACCTCATAAATTGTATTAAACCGTCGCGCAAACTTACGTGCCATCTCCATATTCTGCTCCTGATCTTTTCCCACAGGCACCTTATCCGCCTTATGAATCAAAATATCTGCTGCCATCAACGTCGGATAAGTCAACAAGCCTGCATTCACATTCTCCGGCTGTTTCCGCGCTTTCTCCTTAAAAGAAGTCACCCGCTGCAATTCCCCCAAATAAGCATTCATATTCAAAAACAAATAAAGCTCCAACACTTCTTTCACATCGCTCTGTACATAAATCGCCGCCTTCGACGGATCAATGCCGCAAGCTAAATATTCCGCCAAAATCTTACGGACATTAGAAGTCACATCACCCGGATGGGGATGAGTTGTCAATGAATGCCAATCGGCTATAAAAAAGAAACAATTATATTCATTCTGCAAACGCAAAAAATTCTTTACCGCACCAAAATAATTTCCTAAATGTAAATTTCCCGTAGGTCTGATTCCACTAACTACAATTTCCATCTTAACATTTTTAATCAAACACAAATCAAATGATATTCCTAATTATATTAAATAACGCCAAACCGCTATTGTGGCATTGTAAACAAAAGGACTTAACTGCATACAAAGATAAGTTTTTATTTATAACCATTAAAACGCTTTTAAGTTAAATTTATAAATTAACTATTGCACGCAGAATGCAAGTAAAAGCGCAATGCTAAAAAAAAACTAAAAAAATGTTACGTATGTTGGCTTTATTTTCCTACATTTGGGACGTGAAAAAAACGAATAGGTCAGACAACTTATTCTTTTTTCTTTAACTCCCTTAATTCCAAGGGAATTAAAAATAAAAATGTGTTAACCAATAATTAGAGTTACTCAAAATCAAGGTAAAATGGAAGGATACGAAAAAAAAGAAGGACAGGACAATGATCGCGAAGAGATTTATTCCAAAGCAGTGAGAGCAGGGAAAAGAACCTATTTTTTCGATGTGAAAGCAACCCGTAATAGTGACTACTACTTGACCATTACGGAAAGTAAAAAAAGATTTGACAACGATGGAAATCAAAACTTTGAAAAACACAAAATTTTCTTGTACAAAGAAGATTTTGAAAAATTCTCAGAAGGATTAGACGAAGTTGTCGCCTATATAAAGGCTATTCTAAACGGAGATACCCCAATGCCGACTTCTCAAGAAGAAAAGAGAAGCGAATTTGATGTAGATTTCGACCAAATCTAACCTTTTTCTCCCCCAAAGAGTAAAATGAGCGAATGAATTAGACTATTTCATCAATAGTCTTGTAATAGTAGATGCAGATTGTTCTGCATCTACTATTTTTTTATTCACAAAAAGACACACCCATCCCGCCCCCAAAGGGGCACACCTATATCTCCCGTTGGGACCTACATCCGAAATTAAATATCCTCCACCAACTCCCGATACACCCGTTCAGCATTCTCCAACTCCTCTCCCCTTTTCTCCCCTCTCAACACCTCCAACATCCCCTTTGCCCTCTGTGCGCACTCTTCCTCCTCCACATAATAAAAACAATACGACAACAACATCACATTCACCGCCGAAGGCTCCAGACGCTCTAAATTCTCACTCACCACGTCCAACACCTCCTGCAACATCTTCTCATCCCGTGTCACCTCATACGCATCCATCAAAGCCAACAACAAATCAGGCGTATTGATCCCCATCATTTTCTTTTCCTCCCCACAGAGTTTCTTCAGCCTTTCTTTTGCTTCGTATCCCTCCTCTTTTCTCTCCACCTCCACCTCACATTTATGGCATAACTGACACAAACGCA
>JAVXFZ010000157.1:0-2593 GCA_036657595.1 Odoribacter sp.
TTAAATGTTAGTAATCCTCTATTTTGGCGATGTCTCTATATCTGTTGAAAACCCGTTGACTCTGGCCCTCGATTTTGTTGTCTTTACTGGTTTTACCTTGAATTTTCCAAAAGTTGTACGTATGGAAAGATATAGTGGTATCCCGTGATGTTCTGTCTTTATAAGTTGGTGATAGTCGGGCATATCTGCATATTTTCTGGTTCTTTTATCCCATTGCAATACATTATTAAGTCCTGCTGATATAAGAACTTCTTTCCCACATATCTTGGGAGCCCAAATGAGATCCATAGATAAATCTAATGGGAATAAATCCTTTTCTCCCTCTGTTCCGCTATTAAATCTTTTGTAGTAATTAAGACTAAAACCAGTATTACAAAAAGTAGATATATTGATATTATAGCGTGCTCCGATATTTAGCAGTTGTTGTTTTCTCCAGTTTCCGTCTCCAAAATTAATATAAGAATTATTGAAGTTGGGTGATATTGTGATCTTGTTTTTGAAAAATGAATGAGACAATCCTATATTGAAATCCCTCGTTTTCCCCGAATTATAAAAACTTTCTACAATCTTATCTCCTTCTCTTCTTGTTTGTAATACAATCTTGTCGTTAGAAAATGAAAAAAAGGTGCTAAATGTGTTGATAAACCAGGAACTGAATTTTATTGCGAAAGTGTGATACGTTTCAGGATAAAGATTTGGATTTCCTCGTTTGATGTATAATGGATCTTGCTCGTCTGAGTAATTTGTTAATTGGCTAACACCGGGTCTTCTCTGATTATACATATAATTGAAGTGTAACGAAGAATTTGGAACAACAACCGATGAATTATTTATAATATCTTTGGCACTTATTCCTGCACCAATTTGTTTTGTCATATATGCTATTTTTTCGTCAGGTGTCATTTCATCAAAAGATTTTGCCGTTTCTTTTTTTGGCTCCTGTATTGTAAATTGACAGAAAAGTTTTCCTTCCATATTAAATAGTAATTTTTTCTGTTTAATATATTCTTCGAAAGTCCCTGTGATTGATTTTGTTGTGTTGTAATTAGGCAAATAATCAGCATTCGCTTTCGTGCTAATGTTTAGCCGTTTGTTTACATTATAGCTGAAATTAATAAAACCGTCTATACGATGGAAATCTTGTTCAAACCGTGTATACTGACTAATGTCATTTATGTTAGTCAGTTCATTTAAAGTAGTTCCATCACTGTGATAGTCCATCATAAGATAGCCTGCTTGTGCATTGAATTTTAGTTTGTTCTTAAAAAAAAGATCGTAATAATCGAATTGTATTCTATGCGTTTGGCTTTTTACATTATTTTCGGTTGATGTTTTTTCGTTAGCATCTGTCCCCAATGTATAGTTCATCTCACGATCATTGTCTCTCTCTGAAGGAGCGAAATCGATTAGATACGAAATGTTTAACGAACGATCTGATTTCTTGAAATCCAGTTGATAAGTAGCACCCATATTCCACGAGTTTGTTTCGTATTTAGTTGTGTAATTACTAATTGATTGGGATGATGTATTACTGTCGATGATTTTCTTGGCTGTTATCTGTCTGCAATTTTTAGCGTCACTAAACGATGCATTAAAACTAAAGGCAATAAATTGTCGTTTCGATATATCTAAACTTGCCGATAAATTTGCCCGCCAAGTGGTATTGTTATTATAACTGGTCTCCATCTGATCAAACAATGTCTTGGGCTTATTGTTCTTGGCGTAAAATGTCGTATTTGTTTCACGAATATATTTTGGAGCATTTATATTCCCATATTTTACACCTCCGGTTATCCTGAATATATTTGCACTTCCATTTCCTCCCATTCCGGAGAGTAATTCGCCTTTGTCAAAATTATAGTATACTTCGGGTGAACCGACTGCTCCAAACAATTTTTGGTTGGGATCCGGAATGATATTAATCACATAATCATATTTCTCATACTTAGGCGGTACTACTGTCCATATTTCAAAAGTGGTAAATCCCATTGCTGGGAGTCTCTTTAGCATTTCCTCAAATGAGACGTTTTGAAAATTGACCAATGCATCCTCACGTCCCTTTCGTAGCACTATATATGTTTTATCTTCTGATCCAACGCTTATTTTACCCATTGCTCCAACACTGATCATTGGCATTTTGCTAAGCATATCGTGTAGGTTTGATTTGGAGCGATTGAGATCATTTTCAAAGTTATAGATAATCTTATCGGCAGTGACTTGTAAAGGTGGTTTAACTATAACCTCGGACATCTTATATGCCACTTCTTCTAAGATGATATTTCCTAAGTTTAATTCCACAGTATTTGTTTGTATCTTCGTCGTATATTCCTTATACCCAAGAAACATAACCTTAAAAATATAAGATTTATTCTTTCCTGACGGTAAAGAAAATTCTCCGTTTTCGTTGCTTATTGCTCCTTTGATAATAGAAATTGGGTCTTGAGGGGTGGTGATATAAACCGAAGAATAAGGGATCGGTTGCTTATTTTGATTGATAATACGACCTCGAATGATCACCGGTTCTTCCGCTTTTATGTAGACAGAAATAAGTAGCAGTAGAATGCTCATAAAACAGGATAAATGGAAGGACATA
>JAVXFZ010000158.1:0-2585 GCA_036657595.1 Odoribacter sp.
GTATTATAGCTCCTGATGCTTTTTTGCCGGAGAGTAGTAATGAAAATTCTCGTTTTTATTTGAAAGAGGTGAATTTTGTTGACCGCTTTGAGATGTATATCTATGATCGTTGGGGAGAATTGATATTCAAAACGGATAAAATTGGTTATGAAGGTGGTTGGAATGGTGATTTTAAAGGGATAAAATGTCAGCCGGGTGCCTATGTGTGGGTTGCTTTTGTAAATGGAAAGGAAATTGAGCGGGGAACTTTAATGTTGATAAAATAAAGGAAGAGGTCGGATGGGAAAGGTTTTGGGACGATAAAATTTTTTGGCTGAAAATCAGAACGATTTTTTTCATTTAAAAATTTCACGGACGAGAAAAAAACACTAATTTAGGCGTTCGTTTCGTAAAGAGTAAAATTAATAAATAAAATATTGAACTTATGAAGTTTGTCGTATCAAGCAATACTATGTTGACCCGTTTGCAGGCGGTGAGTAAAGTCATCGGTGGAAAGCCGGTACAGCCTATTTTGGATAATATTTTGTTGGTGGCTTCGGAGAATGTGTTATATGCAACCGCATCTGATAAGGAGACCACAATGGAGGCTAAAATAGAATTGGAAAGTCTGGAGGAAGAAGGTCGAATTACTATTCCGGCAAAGATATTATTGGATATTCTGAAGGAATTTCCGGAGCAGCCGCTGACTTTTGAGATTAATACAGAGACGAATGAGGTGAAGATTCTTTCTGAAAAAGGTGAATTTTCTGTCGCCGGTGAAAGTGCGGAGGACTATCCTGTGCAGGCTGCTTTGCAGGATTGCACGACTGAATTGACTTCTAAATGCGGATTGATTTTAGAGGGTATTATGAAGACTATCTTTGCTACGGCGAATGATGATTTGCGTCCGGTGATGAATTGTATCCTGATAGAGATGAATGAGGATAATTTCACTTTTGTGGCTTCGGATGCTCATAAGTTAGTCCGTTATAAACGTTTTGATGCAAAGAGTGAAAGTGGACAGTTTTCTTTGATATTACCCAAGAAACCGGCATTGATGTTAAAGAATATTCTGCCGAAGGACGATTCAGAATTGAAGATTTCCTTCAATGATAAGATGGTTTGTTTTGTTTTCGGTAATTATAAAATGATTTCAACGTTGGTGGAAGGGCGTTTCCCGAATTATAATTCTGTTATTCCACAGAATAATTCTAAAAAGGTTATTTTTGAGAAAAAAGAATTATATAATTCATTGCGCCGAGTAGCGGTGATGGCTAATCAGGCAAGTAATTTAGTGAAATTTGATGTATCAGACGGGCAGTTGAGTATTTCTGCGCAGGATATAGATTATTCTATGTCAGGACACGAAACGCTGACTTGTCAATATGAGGGGGAAAATATTGCCATCGGTTTTAAATCGCCTTTTGTATTGGAGATTTTGTCGAATATTGAATCAGAGAATGTTATTCTTGAATTATCCGATCCGACACGTCCCGGTTTGTTTTTACCTTTTGAAAACGAAGACAGCAAAACAGATTTGTTGATGTTGTTGATGCCGATGATGGTGTAAGATCGGAATGGGTTCCATACGGAAAAGATGGAAGATGAAGAGTTGTGAGTAAAAAAGAGTCGTTTGGTTGACGTCCCGGCGTCCATCAAACGATTTTTTATTAATAGAGTGTGAATGACGAAAGATGAAAGGAGGATGGTTCTGCCTTTTGTCTTTTGACAAAATGATAAATTTGTAATAAATGGAATTGAATTTAGCCAATCCGATCGTTTTCTTTGATTTGGAAACTACCGGAATAAATATCGTTAAAGATAGGATTGTAGAAATATCGGTGTTGAAAGTGTTGCCAAACGGAAAAGAAGAACAAAAGACTATTCGGGTAAATCCTGAGATGCCTATTCCGGAAGAATCTTCTAAAATTCACGGCATCTATGACGATGATGTGAAAGATTGTCCGATTTTTAAAAATATAGCCAAGGAACTTGCTCGATATATTGAAGGTTGCGATCTGGGAGGGTATAATTCCAATCGTTTTGATATTCCTTTGTTGGCAGAAGAATTTTTGCGCGCTGAAGTCGATTTTGATATGAGCAAACGTAAGTTTGTTGATGTGCAGACGATTTTCCATAAAATGGAGCAACGTACACTTTCGGCAGCTTATCAGTTTTATTGTGAAAAATCACTGGAAGATGCACATACCGCTGCTGCCGATACAACAGCTACTTATGAGGTTTTGAAGGCTCAGTTGGATCGCTATGGAGAGAAATTGGAAAATAGCATTGATTTTTTGAGTAAATTCTCTACACAGAATAAAAATGTTGACTTTGCCGGTTTTATTATCTATAATGAAAAAGGAGTAGAGGTATTTAATTTTGGAAAAAACAAAGGCGTTGCTGTTGAGAAAGTACTAAAAGAACAACAAGGTTATTACGATTGGATGATGAAAAGTGAATTTCCGCTTTATACAAAAAATACATTAACAAAGATTAAATTGCGGAATTCGGGATTGATAAAATAATTGTGTGAATAGCATCGTTTAAAGTTATAAAACGATGCTGTTCATAAATGAAAAAACGGGGATTTATGCGCGAATTGG
>JAVXFZ010000159.1:0-2540 GCA_036657595.1 Odoribacter sp.
ATTTTTAAACACTGATTTCAGTAAATTTATTTTATCTCTCCTTTTGTTTTCCATTTTTATCTGTTTCTGTGGTATGAAAATTATTTATATCCTGTATCTTTGCCGTAAACAATTTTCAGCTATGGCAGACTATACGGAACTTTCTACATTGGGAGAATTTGGGTTGATTCACCACTTGACTCAAACCATTCAATTAAAAAATAAATCGACTCGAAAAGGTGTCGGCGATGATGCAGCCGTGTTGAATTATGGGAGAAAAAGGATCTTAGTCAGTACAGATATGTTGGTCGAAGGGGTACATTTTGATTTGACCTATACCCCTTTGAAGCATTTGGGCTATAAATCAGTTGCTGTCAATGCCAGTGATATTTTTGCGATGAATGGTACGCCGAAGCAGATCACTGTGGCGCTTGCTATATCCAATCACTTTTCGGTGGAAGGATTGGAAGAATTTTATGCCGGTATGTATTTGGCTTGTGATCATTATGGTATTGACCTTGTCGGGGGGGATACTACCTCGTCTAAAATAGGTATGTGTATCAGTATTACGGTATTGGGCGAAGCGGATGAAAAGGATATTGTTTACCGTCATACGGCAAAGGAAAACGAATTGATCTGTGTCAGCGGTGATTTGGGAGGTGCTTATATGGGTTTGCAATTGTTGGAACGGGAAAAGTTAGTGTTTCAAAATAATGGACAAGAACAACCGGACTTTTCAGGCTATGAATATATTTTAGAGCGTCAATTAAAGCCGGAAGGGCGAGGAGATATTATTAAATTGTTGAAAGAAAAAGAAATACTTCCGACGGCGATGATTGATATTTCGGATGGATTGTCCTCTGAGGTGATGCATATTTGTCGTGATTCCGGTGTCGGTTGTAATATCTATGAAGAAAAAATCCCGATTGACTATCAAACCTACAAAATGGCGGAAGAGTTGAATATGAACGCTACGGTGTGCGCTTTGTCAGGAGGAGAAGATTATGAACTTCTTTTTACGGCTCCTCTCGATAAACACGAACTTCTGTCTACACTTCCCGGTGTTACGCTGATTGGTCATACTTGTCCTCTTTCGGAAGGTTGCCGGATGACAACGCGTGATGGCAATACTTTTGAACTGAAAGCGCAGGGATGGAGCAATTTTATGTCATCTGAGGAAAAGAAAAATGAAATGGGAAAGTGCAATGAATAAGGATTTAAAAATAATATTAGGCGAAGTGCAGCAACAAAGTCTTTCCGGTAATCGTCGAGCATTGGTGCCTCTTCTAAGGCAGTTGATGGAAAATCGTCGGGAATATTACCGACAATGTGAAGAGGAGGAGGTTTTGGAAGCATATACGGATGCACTTTATAAGACTCTGCTGTTAGAAGTGGACGAGGAAGAGGAGGAGAGTATTGAATTGGCGGAACTGGCGTAT
This sequence comes from Odoribacter sp., assembly GCA_036657595.1. Classification (GTDB taxonomy): domain Bacteria; phylum Bacteroidota; class Bacteroidia; order Bacteroidales; family Marinifilaceae; genus Odoribacter. The sequence continues at coordinate 1,419 of JAVXFZ010000159.1, forward strand.
CTTGGTTTGGGAACGATCCTAAAACAATCGACTTTGTCTACGGCAGAGCATTATAAGCGTCGGTTGTTACTGTTGCATTATTTCAGCGATTATTTTACTGATTCGATCATTGAGGTTTTTCTCAAAAAATATAGAACGGAAAATTTATTACAGGCTCGTAATCTGGCTATGGAATGTCTGGAAAAGATGCAATTGGCGGATATGTATTATCTGGAGGAGAATGAGCCGGATTTTATTAATCACGACGAGCAAATTGCTGATGCTTGCAATGCGATTGAAACAAATCCTGATTTATCGGAAGAGGAAAGGGGGGAGGCGATGTTATTACATCAGGTTTTATATGCTTATCTAAAGGCTAAATACAAAAACTGAGAGCTTGGGGCTCTCAGTACGCATCAACATCAACGATCTTGATTAAAATCTTCTTTCGCCGCTTCTTGGTGGGAAAGAGCGATGTCCTCTATCTTCACCTTCTTCTCTCGGTCGTGCTTTTTTCACTACAATTTTTCTTCCCTGAAGCTCTGTGTCATTAAGAGCATTAATAGCGTTCATTCCTTCTGTTTCGTCTTCCATTTCTACAAAACCAAAACATTTTGAGTTACCTGTTTCTTTGTCAATGATAACTTTAGCTGAAGAAACCGTTCCATGTTCTCCGAAAAGAGCTGCGAGATCGTCACTTGTTGTGGCTGAACTCATTTTTGCTACAAAAATATTCACAATAAAATAATTAAAAAAATTGATTAAACATATAGAAAGATACGTAGCTACTTGTGGTTAAGTTACAAGAATAAAAAACTAAGATTCTTCTATCGGTGCAAATATAAAGTAAATTATTAATACTCAGAAATAATATATGTCGATATTTTTTCAATCGGTATTTTTTATCTTTTTTATTTACATTTTATTTGCATATTTAATTCGAACGATTACCTTTGCACACGCAAAACAAAAAAAGGTGGCATAGCTCAGTCGGTAGAGCAAAGGACTGAAAATCCTTGTGTCCCTGGTTCGATTCCAGGTGCTACCACCTCAAAAATAAGCAGCTACAAAAGTAGCTGCTTATTTTTTTGTTCTTAATTTAGGTCTAAACTATCATCAAGGATTGCATCTTTTACATTTTTC
>JAVXFZ010000160.1:0-2514 GCA_036657595.1 Odoribacter sp.
AAATAATAAAGATCTTTTATTCGTTTGTTATGATATAGATGAAAAGGTGAATCGCCGCTTGCTTGAATATTATAAAGTGCAGGCAGTCCCTTTGATGATCGTCTATAAATCCGGTGAACAATTATGGCGGTGGAATGGTGAAATGACTGAACCTGCTTTAATGCAGACGATGGAACGGTTTTGTCAGTTAATAAAGTGATGAATTGCTTTTATTTTATTTTGCCTCCTTGCTTCCATTTTTTTTGATAATACTCTTCGTCAAGATGACTAATGATGACACCTTTGCTTGTAGAAGCGTGAATGAAATATCCATTTTTCAGAAACAATCCGACGTGGTTGATTCCTTTTCTTTTTTTGGAAGTACTGAAAAATACAAGATTGCCACTTGTTAGATGACTTTTGCTGATTTTTCGGCAATTCTTTTCAACGATATCTTTTGTGGTGCGTTCCAGTTTTTTATGATATACATTTTGATATATCTGATTGACTAATCCGGAGCAATCGACCCCTTTTAAAGTGTTCCCTCCATAACGATAGGGGGTTCCTAACCATTTGGCTGCTTCTGTATAGAGTCGAAGATCATCTTTCTTTTTTACATTGAAACCGAGTTGCTCCGATAATTGTGCTGTTTGTTTGGTAGATCGGGAAAGGCGTTTTTGGCTATTACAGGATGTCAGTAATAGCCCGAACAATAATAGATATATAATAAAAATAGGCTTCATTCGTTCAATAGGATCTTTGTAAAAAAATAATCAATAAATCAAATAGCTTAGTTTTATGCAAAAGTAAGATAAAAAGAAGAGGTATCAACTGCTACTTGTTTTGTTTTGCTATTTTTTCTTTGTATCTAATTTACTTCAATACGATTGAAATAGAGGTTTTAGTAAAAAAAAAGTATTCTTTTTTTGGAATTATTTGTTTTTAAGGCTTGTTATTTATATTTTTTATTATTTTTGGTAATCTGAAATAATAAAATTATGAACAAAGAAGATTTAGAACAATTATCAATTTCATTTCCCGGTAATGAGGATTTGTTACAAGTTTATGAAGAATGGGGTGATTCTTTATATTTGCAAGAGCTTTTTACTGTTCTTGATAAATATGAACCCGACTGGAATAAAGAAAAAGAATTAGGCAGTTGGGCGGCTGAGTTTATTTTGGATATTTTGCAGGAAGAAAAAGAAGAATGGCAAAATATGTCCAAAGAACAGAGAATGAAATACTTTGATGAATTATTGGATGAGCGTTATGAAGATTTCCGGAGTGGTCATCAATTTGCCCGTATCAATAATATCAATCTTTATTTGCAAGAAGGGGAAGATTTGGATGCTATTTTGGCTGAAGGGGATGAAAAAATAATGTTCCCTAAACTGGATGTATAGGTCGCAACTGTAAAAAAGAAATACTAAAAATTCAAAAAGATTTGTGATAAAATATTCATTTCTCCCTTCAGATAAAAAAGGGAAATAAGTCTATGGATGAATGCTCATCTTTTGTGAATTTATTGAGATAAAATGTCTTAAACCTTTAGATCCTTATTCAGCAAGGATAGATGGATTTATAGGATATTCTTATGATTTTAATGTTTCAGTAAAAGTTTAAAACGATTGGGAATGGGGAGCTCAAAATTCATTTCTTCGCGGGTGAGTGGGTGAATAAAGCGAAGTTTAAAAGCGTGCAATGCTAATCGGTGAATAGGATTGCTTGTTGCTCCATATTTTTTATCTCCGACAACAGGGTGACCTAATTCTTGCAGATGAACTCGAATTTGATTCTTTCTTCCTGTTTCTAATTCTAATTCAACTAATGAGCATCCTTGTCCGACTTTGAGCACTTTGTAGTTGGTGATGGCTAATTTTCCGGTTTCTGCGGTTGCTTTGTGGACAATATAAGCACTGTTTTCAGCCACATAAGATTTTATTTGTCCAAATTCTTTTTCTAATTGTCCTTCTACAACGGCAACATATTTTCTTTCAAGGATCATCTGATCCCAATTCTTTTGTAATATTTCTTGTACTTCCTGACTTTTAGCGAACATCATAACGCCTGAAGTGTCCCGATCCAATCGGTGAAGGATGAAGACACAACTGTGAGGAGTTGTCTTTTTCACGTGATCGCTAAGTATTCGGTAAGCAGTTTTTTCTTTATCCCGTTCAGAAGACATAGAGAGTAAACCACTCATTTTATTGATAACAATCAGTGACTGATCTTCATAGAGAATATTTAGCAATGGATGACTGAAAGGAATAGCAGATTTGTCAAAGAATACATCAATCTCATCTCCTGGTTTCAATGGCAGATCAAATTGCGTGACGAGGTGTCCGTTCACGCTGATTTGTTTATGTGTCAGTAAAGATTTTACAGTGGTTTTGCTTTCATTATTTAATGATTCAAAGAGGAAATTCAATAGAGTATTGGGTTTCTCGGCATTGAATCTTTTATTTTTAGAAGAATGCGAAACAGGGGTGGATGATTTCATACGTTTTTCATTTGTTTATCAGATGGTATGCTTTG
>JAVXFZ010000161.1:0-2500 GCA_036657595.1 Odoribacter sp.
AATATGGATGAGTCTGATTTATCCGCTTCAGATAAAGGACAGGCGGAAGATACTTTGGATACATTGAAAGATGTTTTAGAAAGTCTTACTTCAAAAGATTTTACTTATCTCAATCGCTTAGAATCTATCAAGCAGCAGCAAGATTGGAGGGATGTGGAGAAACGAGTTCATTTACGTCGTAGGATTTTTTTATTCCGGAAAATGCTTGCCTATGCCTCAGTGTTTTTTATTGCTTTGGGTTTAAGTCTTTTCTTCTTCTTTTATCAGGAAAAGAATGAAAATAAGCCTGAACAACAATTTATAGCACAAGATATTCGTCAGATTAGGCAGCAAGCGCAATTAGAATTATCGGATGGACGAATGGTGGCGATTGGTAATAAACCACTTAATATAAAGGAGCAAGATGGAGTTTCTATTTCTTCTGACACCTCTGGTAATCTTGTCTATGGTAGCCACAATATGCAGAGCGTACAGCAAAATTACAATTCATTGTATGTACCTCGTGCTGGAGAATATACCCTTTTGTTGTCAGATGGTACAAAGGTTTATTTAAATAGCGATACGAAATTTAGATATCCGACAACCTTTTCAGGCAACTTCCGTGAAGTTTGGTTGGAGGGTGAAGCATTTTTTCAAGTAGCAAAGGATCAGACGAAACCATTTATTGTCAATACCCAGAATATGCGGGCAGAAGTTTTAGGTACGTCATTTAACTTTTCGGCTTATTCTGAGAATACAGAAATTCAATTAACATTATTAACAGGAAGTGTCAAAGTGCATTGTGATTGTGCTAATCGAGATTTAATTATCAAACCGAACACTCAAGTTGCTTTGAATAAAGAAACAAAAACCTTGCAGGAGTATAATGTGGATGCTCATTTATATGCTTTATGGACGGAAGGGGTCTTCCATTTCCGGGATGCGACGGTGGAAGAAATCGCGGCTACGATTTCCAGGTGTTATGATGTCAAGATTAAATTTACTTCAGAAGGAATTAAATCTCTGAAATTTTATGGGCAGATTGATCGTTATGCAACAATTGATAATGTGATTGATATTATCAATCAAACGAAGAAAGTATGGTGTGAAAAAGTAGGCGATGATTTAGTTCAGATCAGTATATATAAAGAGTAGTTGAACGACCTTATATAATTGTTGCTACATATTCATATTTCATATAATATATGAAAACAATTAATAGATCAATCGGCATACTACTCTCTTCTCAACAAAATAAAATGATTATTTACACTACTAATGTTAGAGTTATTTATTAATGAAAACCAAAATTAACTATGGAAAAAGAGCTATCTGTTTCTAAGGAACGTAAGATCTTTAGAAGACTGAGTGGGATACCCCGTGCTGTTGTGGCATTATTGTTATTGTGCCTACTGTTGCCGATTTCTTCCTATGCCCAGAAAAAGATCAGTGTGGACTTGAAAAATGTAACAGTTGATCAATTATTCAAGGAAATCAATTCAAAAGGAGATGTTAAAGTATTTTATAGCATTGACGACTTGAAGGCAGAAAAGAAGATTACAATTAGAATGTCTGTCGCTACTGTCAAAGAAATTTTAGATGAAGCCTTAAAATCAACAAACTTGTCTTATACGGTGAAAGATAATACTATCGTCATTTCACCTAAAGCAAAGGTTGCTTCAAAAGGAACTCCCGGATCAATAATGACTATTACCGGAAGGGTAACGGATAAGGGTAAGCTTCCGCTTCCGGGTGTGAACGTATTAGTGAAAAATACTACCTTGGGAACTTCCACAAATGTAAATGGGGAATACAAATTGACGATACCTGGTGATGGTTCGCACGTATTGATCTTTATGTTTATCGGTATGACAAAGCAAGAATATGCGGTAAGTACTTCGCGTACATTAAATATCACGCTGGAAGAAGACAATATAATGATTGAAGATGTGGTAGTGACCGGTATCTATTCTCGTAAAAAAGAAAGTTTTACAGGTTCGGCAACTACTTATTCCAATGAAGATATTAAAATGATTGGAACACAGAGTGTACTTCAAAGTTTGAAAGTACTTGATCCTGCTTTTAATATTATAGAAAACAATGAATATGGTTCAGATCCGAATCGTTTGCCGGATATAGAAATTCGAGGAAAGAGTAGTATTGTAGGTATGAAGGAAACTTTTGAAGCTGATCCGAATCAACCGTTATTTATTTTGGATGGTTTTGAGAGTTCGCTTCGTGTTATTAGTGACTTAAGTGTAGATAGGGTTGCTTCAATTACCATCTTGAAAGATGCAGCCTCTACGGCGATATATGGTGCAAAAGCTGCCAATGGTGTCGTAGTGGTTGAAACTAAAAAGCCGGGACTTGGAAAATTACGGGTAGGTTACAATGCTTCGCTTGAAGTATCAATGCCGGATCTTTCGGATTATAACCTAATGAATGCCCGCGAAAAATTGTTATTTGAAAAACTTTCGGGGCGTTTCGAAAGTACCAATATTATAACACAGGAAGAGAATAT
>JAVXFZ010000162.1:0-2465 GCA_036657595.1 Odoribacter sp.
CCGTCGTCAGTAAGGAGAAAAATATTTTCATCCTTAAACCATAATCTTTTGATTGTAATGTCCATACTCTTTATTATTAGTTAGAACCAAAAACTTTCATCCAACTTTCTCGGAAGTTATCAAGGTTTTCTTCCAAAATACTTTCAGCTAATTTCAAATCTTTTGGCTTGAGCCCATTGTTTTCTATTAATCGGATTTTTTCTTTTATTTCAAATTTAGCCATCCCATCACCGCTCTCTACGTGAATATGCATAGGCTCGTGATCGCGCGTGTAAAAATAAAATCTCAGTCCGAATAATATGAGTAATGTTGGCATAACGGTTGTTTTTAATTACACTACAAATATAGGTTATAATTTTATAACCCGCAAGCATTATTGATGAAATTTAGATGATTCAATAAAAATATAAAGAAGCAAAAATAGAGGATGTATTTTCCGCTCTCACACCACGTTCTTTTATCACTCATCTACACGCTGATTATCTTATATTTACAGCTTAATCCCCGTTGTAGTCCCTGTGCCTCCCCTTCGTTCTGAAACGACGAGGATACGAAGGGACAACGACGAGAATACGACCGGAAGGTAGCGAATCTCAAATGTATGGGTATCGGGATGTTGAGCGATTTACGATCGAACCGGGATAAAGGTGTTGCCGGAAAAGTTGAGACAACGATTGTATTTTGTCCAAATGATTTTATCAATGGCATCACCAAAGTGAGTCGCCTCTTCCGGAAGAACACCGGAACGAGAACTTTCGCTTTTTTTATCTTTACCAAACCGACCGTCCCGCTCTGTGACACGAGTGTTGTTCATACTGATTAAGTTATATTTGCAGCGAACGCCGTTAAAACGAACAGCAGGGAAACGAGGATTTTCCTCTTTTAAAATGTTTTGTATCAACAGAAATTTATCGTGCTGCGGAGGCTCCATCCCTGTATGAACATACGGAACAACATACCAACCATTCCGCTGTAAGCGGTCGATCGCCTGTTCGTTGTAAGACTGCGAACTGTTTGCCTGCCGGTGGTCACCATAACGGTCGCGAAAGTAGTAGATGGTACGCTCAGAGTGATGTTCGTAGTATTTACAAAAATCATCAATGAGAGCGTTGATCATCGTGGTGGGCGATTCGTCCGGCTTGACAAAAAATTCATTGATGAAGGTTTGAATGGGATGTTCAGAAAAAAGATTGGTCACATAATCGTAGTTATGCTCCTGACTAACGGTCATTAAACTGATACGCGCACCCCAATCAAAAGATAATTCTAAAGGCTTGTGGGTGTTGCAATCGGAATCATATCGACAATCCTTTTCGGATAGGCGGTTCCAGTCAAAATTGGTGTCCTCGGCAACATCACGGATGAATGCGTCGTTCGTGGCATTATAGTAGAGATGACGATCTGTGACAGGGTAGTAACAATCCTCTACTTTGTCGAGGACCATATTCATAATCTCGATCAGAAAGGTCAGCAAGGTCTGTTTTTTGTATTCCCGCTTGATGTAGGAAAATCCAACATTCTGAATGTTGTCAAAAGCGTTCGCCAAGGTGAATAAAGTGCCCTCTTTGCTGACAAAGGGAGCAATTTTCTTTTTCAACCGGATAGTTTCATTCCAGATTCGTTTGAAATCAACATCAGACGGGCATTCCAATAACTCCAATTGTAATTTTACGATTTGATTCCAAATCTCAAAAAGACGAATCTCCCGCTCTTTTTCGTAATAATTACCTATATCCAATAGCCATTTCTGAGCAGCCGTGTAGGGCATAGAACTGGAATAATGGAAACCGTGGTGCCAAGGTATGGGATTCGCGCTTTGACTTCCAAACAATCCTTCATTACCACGATTGGTAGGAGATGTTTCTTCATCGTACCGCTTTTTGTCGATGGTCAAAGCTTCGTCCAAAATTTCGTAATCGACCGAAGCTCCACGGGCAGAACCGGCACGATCCTGAGAAAGAAGCAATAAACCATTACCACAACTGAAGCTAATAAAGTTATCGTATTTCATCACCTTCTCGTAAGGAGAAAGGAAGTAGTCGGGAGGACGACGATTAATGACGTAGTTGCCCGGATCTTTTGCGGAAACATACATCTTATAACCCATTTGCTCGAGCAATTTGAAGCCGGAGGGTAATGTTCGCGTCAGCAGCTGACCAAAGGTCTGTCCGGTGACAGCAGTCAGAGCACGCGGCATTGTTCGATTAATTAAATTAACATCCCAAGCAATGCCGGCAGATTTGCCCGTACCACGCCCCCATATATCGCATTTGTTTTTTGCCTGAAGGATAACCCCTGTCTGTTGCGCCGGGTTTAGCTGTAATTCGCATTCTATCATTACGAATTTATTATGTCGGAAATGTCCTGATCTGATGCCGGAGAAATCAACGCATCAGATAAACGAGTTCGCTGATCGATCGGTATCTTTAAGAATTTATTGAAATCTATGTTGTAGGTGCTGTTAT
>JAVXFZ010000163.1:0-2444 GCA_036657595.1 Odoribacter sp.
CCACCTAAAAGCGAACGCTTTGTTGATCTGTTCCACCGTTTGAAATTCTCAACCGATTGGCAAATAAACAAAGCGTTTGTTGGCGAGTGGTAATCCCTCTTTTTTAATTTACAACAGCTTCTTTGCTGTTTCTATCACCTCTTCCGCTAACTGATTGGCAGCCGCTTCATCCTTGGCTTCCGAATAAATTCGGATAATAGGTTCGGTGTTCGATTTCCGTAAATGCACCCAACCACGGAAAAAATCAATTTTTACACCGTCAATATCCGTTATTTTTTCGCTGACATATTTCTTTTTTAGCCCTTCCAATATCTTATCTACATTCATTCCCGGAGAGAGAGTCATCTTATTCTTAGAAATAAAATATGGGGGATAAACCTTTTTTAAATCCGTCATTTTCTTGCCTTCTGCTACGTAATGAGAAAGAAACAACCCTACACCCACAAGAGCATCTCGTCCGTAATGACTGGCAGGATAAATAACTCCACCATTCCCTTCTCCTCCGATCACTGCATGGGTTTCTTTCATCTTTTCCACCACATTCACCTCTCCAACCGCAGCAGCACAGTATTTCCCTCCATAAGACTCCGTCACTTCTTTTAATGCTCTGGAAGATGACAGATTAGAAACCGTATTGCCGGGAGTATATTTCAATATATAATCGGCTACTGCCACCAGCGTATATTCTTCCCCGAACATCTCCCCATTTTCTGAAATTAGAGCTAAACGGTCCACATCAGGATCTACAACGATTCCCAAATTTGCGTGTGATGCTTTCATCTGAGCGGCAATTTGCGTAAGATTTTCCGGGATCGGTTCCGGATTGTGCGCGAATTTTCCCGTGGGTTCACAATTCAATTCTACAATATCCTTGACTCCTAATGCTCTTAGTAGGCGAGGAATCACCACTCCTCCCACTGAATTGACTGCATCTACCACCACTTTCAGACCGGCTCCGGCTATTGCTTTCCGATTTACCAATTTCAACCCCAATACGTGATCAATATGATATTGAGTATAATCTTTCTCTTTCACTTCTCCCAGATCGTCTACTTCCGCATACTCAAATTTCTCTTTCTCAGCCAATTCTAATACCTGTGCACCGTCGTTAGCTGACAAAAACTCACCTCTCTGGTTCAATAATTTCAATGCATTCCATTGCTTTGGATTGTGGCTGGCTGTCAGAATAATTCCTCCGTCCGCCTGTTCCGCCACCACGGCTATCTCCGTTGTTGGCGTTGTTGCCAAGCCGATATTAACCACATCGTGTCCCAAACCCGATAAGGTAGCCGATACTAATTGAGCATACATATCGCCTGATATGCGAGCATCTCGTCCCAAAACGATCTTTGCTTTCTTTTTACCGGCACCTGTTTTTAACCAAGTGGCGTAAGCAGATACAAATTTCACTACATCAAGTGGCGTCAGATTATCCCCCGGCTGTCCGCCAACAGTGCCACGAATACCAGAGATAGATTTAATAAGGGTCATTATATTCAGATTTAGTTTTCAAGTAATCATCAACCCATAGACTTATTCTTTTTTATTGAAAACTTTTTAAATTCAATATAAAAGGGATGACTCTATTAGGGTATAATTGACAAAAAACTGCACATTCCCCGTAAGGAACGTACAGCTTTTAGGGTATAAATCAATTAAATAATAGCCTTGTATGCCTCAGCACTCAACAGCTCATTCAATTCTGATTTGTTACTTAATTTCACTTTGATAATCCATCCTTTTCCGTATGGATCTTTGTTTACCAATTCCGGTTCGTCTTCAAGTTCTTCATTCATTTCAAGAACTTCACCGGATAGCGGTAAATAAAGGTCGGAAACAGTCTTTACAGCTTCGATTGTGCCGAAAGTTTCACCTGCTTTAAGTTCATCACCTACTGTTTCGCATTCTACGAAAACGATATCACCTAATTGGCTTTGAGCATAATCGGTAATTCCTACAATTGCTTCATCACCCTCTACACGAACCCATTCGTGTTCTTTGGTGTACTTTAATTCTGCTGGTACGTTCATTATTAATGATTTAGATTTAATAATATTTAAAATATTCACATATCAATCAAAAGCATATTTTTTTCAGAAAGTAAGCAATTCATAGGCTTACTAATCTGAGGTCAAAGTTAATTAAAAAGTTAAATATGTATATTTTTTCCCGCATTAATTTTTCCGTTTTCCTTTTCCCTTATAAGATACTCATTTTTAAAATCTTATGCAGGCTCTATCTCTCCTGATGTGATGTATTCAAAAAAATCAATACTCTTTTTGTATAAAATATTTGCAAATTCAAAAAAACGTCCTACATTTGCACTCGCAATTGAGAACAATATAGATTGTTTGATGCGTAACAAAAAAGGTGCGGTAGTTCAGCTGGTTAGAATACAGGCCTGTCACGCCTGGGGTCGCGGGTTCGAATCCCGTCCGCACCGC
>JAVXFZ010000164.1:0-2273 GCA_036657595.1 Odoribacter sp.
TAATTTTTGTGCTTCTTCGATAGTCCTCGGATAATAAATAATGGTTTTTTGATCCACGACCGTAGATGCGGAATTGACTTTTTCTGTTTTCATAATGTTAGAATTTGCATTTATAGGCACAAAAAAACGGCGTGCCTGTCCCGTTTGCAAAACTTCTAACAGGGTTTCCTTCTGCCATTGTAGCATCAGGACGGGGGTACACGCCGCTATGCGTATCGTATGTGTTGAGTGATAGACATAAAAAATCCGCTCCACGGATTGAGGGCGGTCTATCTCCAGCCCTGTTAGATTTATTTTGCACTGCAATAGTACGGAAAGTTTTTGAGATGACAAAAAAAGTAGCCACGATTTTCGCAGCTACCATAAATATTTAATCAATAAAAATATCATACATCATAAGCACCTTAGGCGGTTTATTTTTTTCATTTCTTTTTCATTTTTTTGAAGCAAATCATTGGAAATAACAGCCTGCCGATTACGGGGATCAGAGAGATAATCGCACAATTCAGTAAGTTTTTCAAGCATTGCGACGATTCGTGAGTCTTGGGTTGTAGTTGATTCGCTAAAATAGTTGTTTGTAGTTGATGACGAAGTGGACGACATTCCGCCGGAAGCATACATAGGGATGGATGTCATCGTTTGGAAATCCGGAACAATGGGAGTAAGAGCGCGGGGAGACAGTACGCCTGTGCGGACCATCTCTAACTGTTGAATGATCGGACCGGTGATCGGATCATCTAACATTCGGTTGGGAGCTATCCACTCTGTGCCGGATTCTCCGGCTATATACATCTTTGCACCATTGGTATGACCACCGGTGGCAAATTCAGGGAGAGGCTGACTCATTATCACGCCCAATTGAGCCGCACCCATCGCAGCGGTAATCGCGGCAAGTATGTAATTGTACGGATGGACGGAATTTAACGCTTTCACAACAGCAGAAGCGGTATTTATGATTGTACTCGTGATCGCTATCGCTTTATCACGCTTCGCCTGCTTTCGAGCCATTTCAGTTTTTTTCTTTTCAAGATCAGCATCCAATAAGGATACTTGAGCATTGTATTTCTCCTGACTGATCTTTCCGAAATTGAGCTGCTTGTTAAGTAGCTCTTTCTTTTTGTTGCAGCCTTTTTCGTATTCCTGCAATTCTTTTTTCTCTTTGTTGGACTGAATTTGGTTGAATTGTCCCCAGATGTCTGTGAGCTGACCGGCAATATCTAAGGCAATTTGAACCTTCTCGGACATCTCATCCCAATCTTCCGGAGACATTCCAAGTATGTCCCTGCCCTCTTCTTCATTCTCTTTCGCAGAATGATCGATTGCTTTGTTCATTTTTTCCCGCAGCTCGTTTTTCTTTTCTTCGGTGTCCGCCAAAGCGATCAAAGAAGCGTATTGGTTAATGATGTCCGCCCGCTCTTTTTCAAATTTCGACATCAATACCTTATCTATCTTTTCCTGATCGTCGGTATATTTGTCTTCATCAGTATTTTGCTGCTCCATCAATTGGGATAACTGTTTTTCCAACGTTTGGCGCTGTTCCTCTGCCATCGCAATGTACACTTCAGAAGCATCCAATTCGTATTGCTTGCACATAGCAAGCAATGTGGCGTATTTCTGCCTCGTTAAAAGAATTTCCTTTTCGCTTTCCGTCACTCCGCTTACTCTCAATTTTTCCCAAATATCAGTAATGGCTTTGGCTAACTCTTTTTCTTTTTTTTCCTTCGTACTCTCTAATCCTTTTTCAGCTTTTTTATCGGATTCAAGTTCGGCAATACCTAAATTCTTCAACGCACTAATCTCATCCTGCAAGGCTTTGACTTTTAAATTACGAGCGGTGATCTCTTCCTTCGTCCGAGCCGACTGATCTTGAATAGTCTCCAGCTCTTTTTCTTTTGACTTAATAAGATCATCCGTTACCTTTTTTTCATTTTTTAAAGAAGACAATGAATCGTCGGGAGAAGTGGTCTCTTTGTCAGCGAGATTTTTATCTGGATCGTAAAATGATTTTAACTCTTCCATCTGATCACTCAGCTCTTTTTTGCTTTTTCTTATTTGAAAAATCCATTGATTATAAGATTTTGAAAAGAATCCGTTGGCACCGGACAAATATCTGTCTATTCCATTTTCTTTAAAAATAGCAGACAGATCGCCTCCGGTATTTAAGGCATTTTTTAAAGAATCAAAAACGATATTACCTCGATCCTTCCCCAATTTATCGGTCAATCCTGATTTTATTTTTTTATAAGCTTCCATTTCCGCCTCAGTAGCATCGG
>JAVXFZ010000165.1:0-2226 GCA_036657595.1 Odoribacter sp.
TCCGGTTCAACGAAAGTACTTATCCTTATAAGGATGGCTTGCTGATTGCAAACTTCGGAACAGAGCAGCTCAATCCCCTCAACTCCGAAGGAAAAGGATATATCGTCTATTCCAAAGAGGGTAAGAATAGCGTTCTGATTCCATCGGATGGCTTTTTATCAGCTCCGAAGGGAATGTTTGTCCGCAACGGGCACCTGTTCGTCTGCGATGTAAACAAGGTGGTCGTTTATAATCTGGACAACCCTTCCCTTAAACCGTACATTATCAATATGCCGGAAGGAAACTTATTTGTAAACGATCTCGTGGCGTCCGGAAATAATCTCTATGTGTCAGTTACAAATACGGATAAAATATACAGGATAGATATTTCAGACCTTTCGCACATAGGCGCTCCTGTTGAATGGGTGAAAGTGGCAGGACCCAACGGACTGCTTATCGAGAAGGAAGTGATGTATATCGCTTCATATCCCGCAGATGGAAAAACGACCGACAAAAACGTCATTTATCGCATAGCCGACTTGGATCGTCCCAGACCGGAACGTTTTATCACTGTCCCCGGACAATATGACGGAATAGCTCTTTCGACCAACAAAGAAGCTTTGTATATTACCAACTGGTCGCCGGCACAAATATCCAAAGTCGACCTGAAGAGCAAGCGGATGACTCCGCTTAACTTATCATTGAAACAAGACTTGGTCGGACCGGCGGACATATCCACCGCGAATGGGATGCTCTATATTCCGGATTTGCCCAATAGCAGAGTTGTTATAGTGAAAGAAGACGATTTCCTTGATTAACCGAAGTATGACACGGCTAAATCAGATTTATTTTATAAAAGGGAAGTGCATCTTTTACGTCTCTTCCCTTTTTTCCGATAAGGTAATGGCTTATAAAGAGAGGGATAAAAAATAGGAGAGAACTGTAAAATATATTAATTTTGAACCCAACAATTCAAAAAGATCCGATAAATACAGTTTATTTTGAAAACACAACTATCTGCCGCTACTTTTGCAGACACCAAACCACACTACGACCTTCTCGACGGACTGCGGGGAGTAGCGGCTGTGATGGTCGTTTGTTTCCACCTCTTTGAGGCTTTTGCCACCAGCCATTTAGACCAGCAAATCAACCACGGCTATCTGGCGGTCGATTTCTTTTTTATCCTATCGGGGTTTGTGATCGGATACGCTTACGACGACCGTTGGGGAACGATGAAAACAAAAGACTTCATTAAACGCAGAATCATACGCCTGCAACCAATGGTGGTGATGGGGGCGATCATAGGGGGAATAATGTTCTACTTTCAAGGCTGTTCCGTATGGGACGTGTCGAAAGTGACAATAGTGGCATTGTTGGTTGCCACTTTTATTAATGCACTCTTACTACCCGCTACTCCCGCCACCGAAATACGGGGACTTGGTGAAATGTATCCATTGAATGGACCTACGTGGTCTTTGTTCTTTGAGTACATTGGCAACCTTCTCTACGTCCTGTTTATTCGTAAATTTTCGACGCGAATGCTTGCACTGCTCGTATTCATTGCCGGATGCGGATTAGCGATATTTGCCATTGGAGGTCCTTACGGGGATATTTGTGCCGGCTTTCAACTGACGGGGAGAGAATTCTCCGCCGGCTTCCTGCGACTGCTTTTCTCTTTTTCTGCCGGCTTACTCCTCTTCCGACTCTTCAAACCTGTCCGCGTGAAGGGAGCCTTTTGGATATGCAGCCTCGCGCTGATCGTTATAATGGCGATTCCGCGCATTGGCGGAGCCGAACATTTATGGATCAACGGACTGTTCGATGTAGGAGCCGTGGTACTTCTTTTTCCTGTCCTTGTCTATCTTGGCGCTTCCGGAAAGACTACCGACAAAATAACCACCCGCATCTGCCGATTTTTAGGGAACATTTCCTATCCCTTGTATATGGTGCACTATCCTTTTATATACCTCTATTATGCGTGGGTGAAAAACAATCACCTGACCTTCCAGCAATCCCTGCCGGGTGCTTTGGCGGTGATAGGGGGAAGCATCCTGTTGGCATACCTGTGTTTGAAACTATACGACATGCCGCTACGGAAATACCTGACAAACAGATTCATCAAGCCCCGTGCATAAAACAGGCGAATCTTTCAACGATAGTCAGCGGATCCCTTCCTTTGTAAAAGAATAAAAAAGAGCCTGTCTAACAGTAAAAATGTTATTCAGGCTCTTTTTCTATTTAATCTTC
>JAVXFZ010000166.1:0-2034 GCA_036657595.1 Odoribacter sp.
CATTCCTCTCGAATATCCAGCAATGCCTCCAATTCACTTTGACAAGGTTTACACCAGGTTGCCCAAAAAGCAAACACCACAGGCTCCTTACCATTCAGTAAACTATCCAAACATACTTTATCTCCTTTCAAATCCTCCAAAACTACCTGTTTGGGTAAACTCTGTGCTGAAATTCCTTGACAAATACAAAACAATAAAATAAACAGCAATATGCTTTTCATATTCCCTCCCGTTTTTAAGTAACTCTATCTATTTTTATTCTTTCATCAATATCCAACTCGATGTCCGATACGAACCTGCTGAACATTCATTACTGCCTTATTCTCCTTCGCAATAAAAACAACAACCTTACAATTTTCTTTCTTGTAATTGGATAAAGAAAGTGTAGTCATCATCGTAGTTGCTCTGCCAACAGCAACATCCACCGACTCCCCCCAAACGCTTGATAATTCTCTCAACACTGCGTGATGACGATAATCAGACGGCGCATTCACTTGCGATCCTTCCACACGATCCTCCACCAAGACGGCAATATATTTCACTCCCATAAACACTTTCTTTGCACTGATCTTTGTTGTCACCTTCACTTGCCCATTCTCTTCTTTACAATCCAATGCTATTGCAATATCCGATTCAGCCCCGATAGCATTCAACAACATTTCTTCTCTTTCGTCCCATTTTGTCAAACGATTCAACAAAGCATAAGGCACCGAGTTGACTCCAAACGCTTTTTTTAATTCCGCCGCTTCCGGTTTTTTTTCAAACGGATCTTGTGATGATCCTTTAAGGGTATGTATTGCCACCGTAATAATCCGATTATCTTTCTCCATAAATCCTTTCAGAAGATCAGCTACCCGCGGACAATTCGGACAAGCGACACTGGTATATTCTTCCACCAACAATCGGTGTACAAATGGCAACGTCCATTCCGCCGCAACAACTACTTCTCCTCGAATCGGTTGTCCTTTATAGGTGGCTGTTATCCTATAATTAGCTGCGTCAGTTGTCGTAAAAAAAGAGTTTTCTAACAACTTCCCATTAACAAAAAACTGAACACCAGTCGTCACATCTTCATTCAAATTACTTTTCAACTTTAAAGACACACCATCCACACCATCCGCCATTATCTTGCTCTTATCAGCGGTCAGCTGCATTTCAATTTCTTTTACTGCCTTCACCTCCATTTCATTTGAAACAAGACCATCCCTACGAGCGGTAATTTTATAAACGCCCACTGCGTTAGCAACAAATTGATGTCCCTCCAAAATCTTCTCATCAGCCATAAACACACACGATCCGGTTACATCAGTTCCGGAATGATCCTTCACCGTAAAAATCGCTACATCTTTTCCATCCGCCAGAATAACTGTCTTATCTGATGTTAAAACAAGCTCATTCACCTCTTTAGAGGTCGTTTCATCCTTTGAGCAGGATACGCTCAATAATAATATCAACAAGATATATACAATCTTTTCCATTATCTTTAATTATTTAAGCCCCATTAATTAATTCTTTTTACAAATTTGTTTGTTTATCGAATCCACAAACGATTCAATAAACAAACAAAATGTAGGCTGATGATATAGTTTTTCATACTCTTCTACAATTCGCGGACAGCACGAATAGCTCTTCCAGCAGACTCTGGTTTCCACTGTTGCACAGGAGTTCCATTCCCAAAAGAAACACACCAAGCATAATCACTCGGAGAACCTTGTGTGGAAGTCCAGTAATCAGCATTACTAAACGGCATTCCTCCATTGGCTTTTAAGATCCCATTAAATTTAAGTAGACCGAAAGCATCAATCGCCCCATAGATACCTACTAACTCTTTTTTAGCGGGTAAAAACCAATCCTTGGCTCCATTCAGATTTTTTGCCTCACACCATTTAAATGCTCTAAAATCATTCCGTTTTTCGTGAGTTCTGAAAATCTCCATATTCCGAGCTCCATCATCTTCCGTTGTAAGAAGCTCAACCATAAAACTATTATATTTCTCCGTCCACGCCGGGAAGGTTGTTTCCGTATCTTCCAACT
>JAVXFZ010000167.1:0-1946 GCA_036657595.1 Odoribacter sp.
CAATGTAAAGCTATCGCTGAAGCTATGGTAAAGAAATTGAAAGAGTAAATAAAAAAGAGGAAGCAGTCAAGCTTCCTCTTTTATTTGTCTTTATTAATAACGAAGTATTAATTATACAATTTATCCAACTGCTCCTTGACATTTTCATTGGTAATATAATCATCAAAATCCATCCGCTTATCAATCATTCCACCCGGAGTGAGTTCAATCACACGATTACAAACGGTCTGAATAAATTCGTGGTCGTGGGAATTCATCAACACAACACCTTTGAATGATACTAAGGTGTTATTAAATGCTTGTATTGATTCAAGATCAAGATGATTCGCCGGCGAATCAAGCACTAACACATTGGCATTGTTTAACATCATACGAGCAATCATACAACGCATCTTTTCCCCTCCTGATAATACTTTTACATTTTTATAAATATCTTCACCTGAAAAGAGCATTTTCCCAAGGAATCCTCGTAGAAAGGTCTCACTGGTATCCGTAGAATATTGACCTAACCAATCTATTAATTTCATATCCGTCTGAAAAAAAGCAGAATTATCAACAGGCAAATAAGCTGTCGTGATCGTTACCCCCCAAGTAAAATCTCCTGAATCCGATTTTTCATTGTTAGTGATAATCTCTAATAAAGAGGTCATAGCACGCGGATCTCTGGATAAAAAAACGACTTTATCGTCCTTTTCAATAGCAAATTCAACGTCTTTAAAAAGACATTTCCCATCTACACTCTTACTCAGATTGCGCACCTCCAATATTTTATTCCCCACTTCCCGCTCAGGTGTGAAAATAATCCCCGGATATTTACGCGTGGAAGGCATAATTTCCTCTATATTCAATTTTTCCAACATTTTCTTGCGGCTTGTTGTCTGTTTCGACTTAGCCACATTGGCACTAAAACGGGAAATAAACTCTTGCAATTCTTTCTTTTTTTCCTCCGCTTTCTTGTTCTTTGACTGCACCTGACGCAATGCCAACTGACTGGATTCATACCAGAAACTATAATTTCCGGCAAACAATTGAACCTTACCAAAATCTATATCCACAGAATGAGTACATACTGAATCCAAAAAGTGACGGTCGTGAGAAACAACTAACACCGTGTTTTCATAATTAGCCAGATAATTCTCCAACCACATCACCGTTTCAAGGTCAAGATCATTGGTCGGCTCATCCAATAAAAGGTTATCCGGTTTGCCAAATAAAGCCTGTGCCAATAAAACACGCACCTTTTGTTTACCGCTAAGATCTTTCATCAAGGAATAATGCACATCTTCCTGAATCCCCAGTCCACTCAATAAGTTCGCAGCATCACTCTCCGCATTCCAACCATCCATCCCGGCAAACTGTTCCTCCAATTCTGCTGCCCGTATCCCATCTTCATCCGAAAAATTCTCTTTCAAATAAATAGCATTCTTCTGCTGCATTACATCCCATAATTTGATATGACCTTGCAATACAGTATCCAGTACCGTACTCTCATCAAATTCAAAGTGATCCTGTTTCAATACCGACAAACGCTCTCCCGGTCCAAACATCACCGTACCACGCGTGGGTTCAAGGTCACTACTTAATATCCGAAGAAAAGTAGATTTTCCGGCTCCGTTAGCACCTATCACACCATAGCAATTACCCGGCGTAAATTTTAAATTTACATCCTGAAACAACGTTCTCTTCCCAAATTGAATCTCTAAATCTGAAACTGTAATCATTTTATATTTTATTTTCTCTGATAAGTAAACATTATTAAAATATCATTCCCTTAGGTAATAATAGCCTTATTGAAAAGTAATGACAAAAATATTGAAAATTATCTATCTATTTTTTCCTCTCCAACAGGTCCGCAAAGATAATCTTTTATTGTGGATGTTCAAATGTTCAATGGTCACAATATTCTAATAGATAGTATTAGCAAAAAAGAACGAAAAAGAGCGATT
>JAVXFZ010000168.1:0-1907 GCA_036657595.1 Odoribacter sp.
CATTCAGATAATAAGGTTCACCTGAAAAATCACCATATAATCCCGAATATTTAATCGGTCGAAGAATAGGGGCTCCGTCTGCCGATCCGGTCACCTTGATCGTAATATTCCGACCGGGAACAATATATCCTGCCAATTCTTTCTCAAATGTTTCGCGTATCACTTGTACACTGGCAGTAGCAGCATTCGACTCTGCCAAAAGATAACGTCCCGGCTCCCAATCGCCGACATTCTTCTTTTCTGTTTTCATCACCTCATACGAATAAGCAATATGATAGTCAATCACCGCTTGCCCATCTTCACCAATCCCTTCTTGCGGGTGAGCCTCCACATTCACCTTCACATTATCCGAAATACGCTGTTGAGCCATCTCACGGTCAAAATAATCTTTTAATTTCTGCTTCAACACCACTTCCTCCTCTCCGATTTTCTTAACAATTTCCCCCGACACCATTTTCTTTTGGGGCTGTACGTGACGTCTTTGATCATCCAAATAACAAACCTTCTTCTTCACCGGATCATATACTTCGAGGTAGACCAATCCGAAATCATCTCGTTCATCCAAGCTGTATATCGGATAATTAAATTCACATCTATCAAAAGCTTCTTCAAAAGCTACCCCCTCCTCTTGTGTCATCTTCAAAACAAACGGCTTTATATTCGGGAAAATCAGCACATATCCTTTCTGTTCCTTGTCATATTCACTGCGCTGTGGTTTCCCAAGAGGTCGCCATTTCAACCCCAATTCAGTCAACACCTCACTCATCACCTTCCCACTTTTCACCTGCAATGAATCATTTACCCGTTTCGCATAAGCCTCCGACGATTCATCTACCCGTTTCCGATTCCACAAATTCATCCGTTCCTCCTGCATCTTTGCTGCCAATACATCAAAAGCAGGTTCCAAACGCACAATATCCCAAATATAACAATTTTTCCGGTCACAATGAGTCAACAACGCTTCCTCCTTATCATAATCATAACTGAAATGAACCGTCTTTCCTGCTTGCTTACTCTTCAAAGTCTGCATCAATTCTTTCTTCTTCAAATTCCACATTTTCAGCTTCCCCTCCTCATCTATCGTAGCCAAATACTTATTATTATGATGCATATCTGCATCTTTCACCCCTCCTGTGACCGCCAACTTTTGACACACTTCTCCATCCGACACTCGCCAAACATTCACCACTCCCCCTTCATCAAGACTCATCAAATATTTACCGTCATCACTAAATTTCATTTTCACAATAGGTAAACGATGTCCACCGTTCAATCCCTGCACTGCCACACTCTTCATAAAATTAAACACAACAATATCATTACCTTGATCACAGGCAATAAAATAACCATTCGGACTAAAACAAACAGAATGAACAGGATACTTACAAGGCAAATTTTTAAACAACAAACCACTCTTTACATCCCATATTTTCACTGTTTTATCCAAACTTCCACTCACCAAATAACGAGTATCCCGACTATAATCCAAAGCGCAAATCGCATCGCTATGACCTTTAAGCTTTCCCAACAAAACATTTCTCGTTTCCAACGACCAAATCTCAATCAAAAACTTACTGTTCGCTACCGCAAAATTACTCCCCGAAGGACTCAAAGATATTGCCGTTGCCGGTTTCGTATTAGTCACTAAAATATCCTTCCACGTCGCCAAACGTCCATTTTCTCCGGCAACAACCATCCGATACAACTGATTCGACGCACCAATAATTTCATCCGAATAATCATACAACCGCACCTCTTTCACTGCATCTGTTTGTGCATACAACACACCGCCGCATAACACAAAGAAAGAGAAGATCCATCCTCCGTAAAACAAACTTTTCATACGTTTAGCATTTAATTTCTATAAATTACATACACCACTCCCCCTTCCTCCTACTCCTTAACAC
>JAVXFZ010000169.1:0-1899 GCA_036657595.1 Odoribacter sp.
GCCATCAACAAATCAATATCTCTGGATACTAATCCAAATCTATCTGCAATCATATTTTTTGTCAATATACCGTTATAAATATAGACACCCTCTCTCAAGCCTTCTTCCAAGCGAATAGCGTTAGAAAACCCACCTTGTCGGGTTATATCCTGCAACAACGGCAAGAAAACATTGCTACAAGCAATAGAAGCCGTACGAGCCACCCGCGATAATACATTCGGTACACAATAATGAATGACTCCTTCATACGTATACACCGGCTTTTCAAAAGTGGTAGGTCCTGAAGTTTCTATACATCCACCTTGATCTATCGCCATATCGACAATAACAGCTCCCTTTTTCATCAAGCGCACCTGTCCTTCCGTCACAACCATACTGCTGCTATTATTAAAACAATGCATCGCACCGATCAACACATCTGCCGAAGTCAATGCCCGATCAAGCACCGGTTGATGAAAAACAGAAGTAAATATACGTTGTCCCAACTTCTCATTCAATCGTCGTAAACAATCGACAGAATGATCAAACACCTTCACCGTTGCCCCCAAGCCCAATGCGGAACGGGCAGCAAATTCACCCAGTGTTCCTGCTCCAAGTATCACAATCTCTGTTGGAGTGATTCCACTCACTCCTCCTAATATAACTCCTTTTCCTCCTCGGCAATTGCTTAAATACTCTCCGGCAATCATAATAGCCAAATTCCCGGCAATCTCACTCATAATATCCACCACAGGAAAACCTCCCTCCTTATCTCTTAAAATGTCAAAGCCTATCGCCGTGATCTTTTTCTTCATCATACCCGTCATCGCATCTTTCCGCATATCACACAACTTCAATGGTGATAAAATCACTTGCCGATCGTGCATATAGACCGTATCAGGAAAAGACACCGACGTTGCTTTTATCACCACATCAGCCGTATAAATCTCCCTCATTGTTTCGACGATCATTCCCCCCACTTCCGCATATTCACAATCGCTATAATGTGCATTCTCTCCGGCACCCCGTTGAATCATCACCTCGTGTCCCATAGAAATCAACACACTCACCGACTCCGGTGTCAGGCAAATTCTATTTTCCCCTTTATTCAATTCATTCGGCATACCGATGACCAACTTTTTCTGCTTCCGATCCGAAAAAAGCTCTTTTTCTTGACAAAGAAACCATTGCTTATTAATAGTTCCCGACATTTTACCTGTATTGCTCATCACTACTCATTTAACGCGATTACCATTGCATTCATACGTCTGTCAGATCGTCACATTCAATTCTCGACTTCCATCCGGATGCTCTGAAAAATAACAATTCACAACCTCTTGAGGTATCAATTCCGCTACTTTCTCCGGCCATTCAATAAAACATCGATGACCGCCATAAAAATATTCTTCATACCCAAAATCAAGAGCTTCCGATATCGTATTTACGCGATAAAAATCAAAATGATAAATGGATTCTCCCTTTTTTGTCAAATACTCATTAATAATAGCAAATGTAGGAGAGCTAACATCGTCCACCACCCCCAAACAAGACGCCACCGCTTTCACAAAAGTAGTTTTCCCTACCCCCATTTGACCATACAAAGCAAAAATTCTTTTATCGCCGACGTAATCAAGAAATTTAGCTGCTACATCGTTGATCTCTTCCAAATTATTAATAGTCCACTTCATATCACTTATTATTTTTGTCCACTCCTTAAAATATCATATCCCCTACTTCACCATTCTTCATTCAATTTAAATAATATTTTTTTAAAAATTCAAGATAAACTTCTATCTTCTTCTTTTCTATCAAGGTTTGTAAATTCACATCCGTAACAATAAAATTTGTATAATCGGTATTACGCAAAGGCTTCAACAACTTTCGATTGCTCACCATTGAATGAAAATAGCGCATAGCCTC
>JAVXFZ010000170.1:0-1789 GCA_036657595.1 Odoribacter sp.
AAATAGAAGCGAATGAGAACAATTGTTTTTTTTGTTTGTTTTTTGTGCGTTGCAGCTGCGGACGGATATGCACAGAAAATCAAGGTCGCGTGTGTTGGGAATAGTGTCACTTATGGATATTTGATTCCGAATCGGGAGAAGGATTGTTATCCTGCCCAATTAGCCCGTATGTTGGGAGAAGGGTATGAGGTGGTTAATTTTGGTAAGTCGGGAGCTACGTTATTGAATCGGGGACATCGTCCCTATGTGAAGGAGCCTGAGTTTGAAAAGGCAAAGAAGTATGCTGCTGATTGGGTGGTGATTCATTTGGGATTGAATGATACGGATCCGCGCGATTGGCCGAATTATCGGGATGATTTTATTCCGGATTATTTAGCGTTGATTGATTCTTTCCGTGTGGTCAATCCGAAGTGTCGGATTTGGATTTGCCGGATGTCGCCGATTGCTCATCGGCATCCGCGTTTTAAATCAGGCACACGGGATTGGTATGAACAGATTCAGCGGACGATTGAAAAAGTGGCAGAGGATGCACACACCGAATTGATTGATTTGCAGGAAGGTTTATATTGTCGTCCTGATCTTTTGCCGGATGCTTTGCATCCGACGGCTGAAGGAGCGACGATTTTGGCTCAAACGGTGTATTCTGCTTTGACGGGGGATTACGGCGGTTTGCAGTTGGAGGAGGTGTATAGCGATAATATGGTGTTGCAGCGAGGTGATGAATTGAAGATCAAAGGAAGGGCAAATGTAGGCGAGAAAGTGACGGTTTGTTTGGAAAAACGGACGGAGAGGGGGATTGCAGATGTGTCGGGGCATTGGGAGGTGGTGTTGAAAGATGTGTGTGCCGGAGGACCTTATGAATTAAAGGTGTCTACGGATGATCGTCGGTTGTTGTTTAAAAATGTGATGGTGGGGGATGTATGGCTTTGTTCCGGACAGTCGAATATGGCTTTTATGGTGAAGCAATCGAGGGAGGCAAAAGAGTTGATAGAGGGGACGGCGAAAGATCGGGTACGTCTGTTTGATATGAAGCAAAAGGTGATTACGAATGCGATTAGTTGGGATTCTGCCGCTTTGGTAGGTTTGAATCGTTTAGATTATTATCAGCCGTCGAGTTGGCGGTTGGCGGAGGGTGAAACGGTGGCTGATTTTTCGGCGGTGGCTTATTCTTTTGGGCGGATGTTGTCGGATAGTCTAGGGGTGACGGTGGGTTTGATTTGTAATGCGGTAGGAGGGGCTCCTGCAGAGGCGTTTATTGATCGGAAATCGTTGGAATTTGATCATCAGTTGGTGGATCTGTTGTATGATTGGAAGAATAATGATATGATTCAGGATTGGGTGCGCGAGCGTGCTGCTTATAATGTGAAGGAATCGCACTGGAAGGGACAGCGTCATCCTTATGAACCTTGTTATTTGTACGAAACGGGTATCCGTCCATTGAAGGATTTTACGATTAAGGGGGTGATTTGGTATCAAGGGGAATCGAATGCTCACAATGTGGAATTACACGAGGCGATATTCCCGGTATTGGTGAATAGTTGGCGAAAAGTGTGGGGAGAAGATTTGCCTTTTTATTTTGTTCAGCTTTCAAGCTTGAATCGTCCCAGTTGGGCGCATTTTAGGGATAGTCAGCGGCGTTTGGCGGAAAGAATAGAGCATTGCGGAATGGTGGTGAGCAGCGATGTGGGGCATCCGGCGGATGTTCATCCTACACAAAAGAAGGTGGTGGGCGAGCGGTTGGCACGTTTGGCTTTGTGGGGAACTTATGGTTGGAAGCAGGTGGTTGCCT
>JAVXFZ010000171.1:0-1543 GCA_036657595.1 Odoribacter sp.
ATGATTTGAATCAAAATACGGAAGAAATGCTGACTCCTGTTGGATTGGGAAGTGGCGAAACGATTAGTTATCTCAGCAATCGGTATTGGAAACAAGGAGATGATAAAGACCATTTGTTTAATTATTTGGCAATTGGAACATATAAGGGCGGCAAGTATAAAGTATATTTATACAATATGTTGGGAGGAAAGACGGACGGAGCGGCGGTTCAGGTGCTGGAGGGAACGGGGAAAGTCGTGAAAATGCACTATGTTTCTCCTAATTTAAATGAGGATAGTTGTAGTGATTTCCCGGGTTCATTGTAGAAAAAATAGATTGAAAATAAAAAAATAAGGGGAAGTGACCGGAATTACTAATAGTGGTTTCCGGTCATTTTTATTCATTTGTCAAAAAAATATGAAAACGATTTATTGTTTATTATACGGAGTGCTGTGTTTAGCGTGTTCTTCGGAGAATACTTATACATTATGTGGCACTTTGCCGGACGGACAGGAGGCTTCAAAGGTGGTATTAGTTGGGAGTATAGAAAAAGAGACGGATACATTGTCTTTAGCTATGACGGATGGGGGACAAAATTTTAAATTAGAAGGAAAGGCAGTGAATCGCTTGGTGTTTTTGGATAAGGGGGATCGTTCTGAAAAGATTTTTTTTTATGCCGAACCGGGGGAATTTTATTTGGAACAAAAAGGAGAAAATTTTTATGTTATGGCAGAGAACCCGAAAAGTATACAGGCACGTTTAGTTACGATGTTGTCGGCGATGGATGAAAATAGGGAAGTCGGCAGACAGATAAAAGAAAAAGTGGAGAAAACGGTAAATGATTCGGTGAGAGAAGAACTGTATCTGCAATATGAAATAAATTGGAAGAAGGGAAATGATCTGATGATAGAAGCAATTAGCCAATTCAAGGGAACAGATTTAGCGGTGGCTTTGTTGGCAGAAAAACGTTGGATGATAGAATATGATTTAAAGCTCTTCCGTCGTGCCATAGAGGCGATGGGAGAGGTGCCTGATTCTAAGATGAAAACTGATGTCTTGATAAAATATCAGGCAATGGCGGATAAGCAGTTGGCAGGGAAGGCACCGGAATTTACTTTGCCTGATATAAATGGAAAAATGGTGAAGTTGACTGATTTTAAAGGTAAATATGTATTGGTGAATTTTTGGGCTTCTTGGTGTAGACCTTGTCGGGCAAGAAATAAAAAGTTGATCAAACATTATGAGCAATTAAAAAAATGGGGGATTGAGGTCATTTCTATTTCTTGTGATAAGGAGGGAAGTCGATGGTTGCAGGCGGTGAAGGAGGACGAATTGAATGGGTGGCAATTGCGGGAAGATGTGAAAGTCAACGGAAAAGAGGTTGGAAACGATTATAAAGTGGAATTAATCCCGACGTTTTATCTCATTTCACCGGAGGGTATGATCTTGGAGGTAAATCCTGAATGGAAAGAAATAGAGGCGAGAGTGGCTTAAAATAAATGACGATTCTTTTAAATCCAGAGCAGTATAGAGAGCGCATTTTTCAATCTCTCCCGCATATAGT
>JAVXFZ010000172.1:0-1478 GCA_036657595.1 Odoribacter sp.
GAGCATCCGTGACTGTGATCATTTCTTCGTGCAATTTTTCACCCGGACGAATGCCGATCACTTCTATTTTAGCGTGAGGAGCTATCGCTTTAGCCACATCCACAATTTTATAAGATGATATTTTGGGAATAAAAATTTCA
The DNA here is from genome assembly GCA_036657595.1 of Odoribacter sp. Classification (GTDB taxonomy): domain Bacteria; phylum Bacteroidota; class Bacteroidia; order Bacteroidales; family Marinifilaceae; genus Odoribacter. Next base: position 141 of record JAVXFZ010000172.1, read on the forward strand.
CCTCCCAAATGATGCCCAATGGCAAACATCACCAAATCAACACCTGCTTGGAGCGAGATATTAAAACGGGTCATTTCATCGTGAGTAATCGGAATGACTCCTCCTTTTCTTTTATTGATAAAAAAGGGGATAACTGATCCTCTGGATCCCATTACATTCCCATAACGCACGACCGAAAAACGCAAATCACGACTGCCTTTGATGTTGTTGGCTGCAACAAACAGTTTATCGGAGCATAATTTAGTCGCACCATAAAGATTAATCGGGGCACAAGCCTTGTCCGTTGACAAGGCAACGACGTGTTGTACATTCGTTTGCAATGCTGCATTGATCACATTCTGTGCACCGTGAATGTTAGTTTTAATACACTCTTCAGGATTGTATTCGGCGGTATCCACCTGTTTGATCGCTGCCGCGTGAATGATCACATCTATCCCTTCGCAAGCTCGTTTTAAACGTTCTCCATCCCGCACATCACCAATAAAAAAACGCAATTGAGGATACTGTGCTTCCGGATATTTTTGTTTTAATTCAAATTGTTTCAATTCATCCCGGGAATAAATAACAATGCGTTTTACTTCCGGATAACGTTGCAAAATTGTTTCTACAAACTTTTTACCAAAAGAACCGGTACCACCAGTGATTAAAACTGATTTATTATTTAACATATTATTTAGTTTTTTAAATTAGATATCGTTACCGTGAAGTCATTTTTTCCAAATCACCAAGAATCCTCTCCGCTCCATCGCATATTAAAGTCAATACAAAAAGAAGTTAACCGACAGCTTCCACGCAACTCACTGCCACTCTCGTCAACAGACTTCCCCAACCATCAAGGCGGACAAGGAGGTGGTATTCTCCGTTTCGTTCGATGAGTTCACCTTCAAGACCGATAGTTTGCCACGGACAATACGAACACTGGCTCCAGAAGAGAATTGTTCGTAGGTAAACTGACATTCTGATTCAGTATCGATTATTAATCGGGATAATTGGTCAAAAATGGCTGACGATATCTGATAAGGCTGTTTACAGAAAGACAGGATATCAACCACTCCAGGAACTGTTTTCACTGCAAGGAAATTCTGCGGTGCAGGTTCCAGTTCTACAAAAATATATCCGGGCATAACCAGCAATTCGATTTTCTTCTTACGGTCGCTCTATAAACAGGTGATCGTCTGAACCGGTAAATAACAATTCATTCCCCTCATCTGCAACAGCTTCTGCACTTTTTTCTCCGCTCGGACACAAATATGTACGACATTCCAAAATCGCTTCATTGGTCTAATTAAATCAAAATTTAATTGGACTTTAAAAAAATAGCAGCAAAAGATATAGTAG
>JAVXFZ010000173.1:0-1330 GCA_036657595.1 Odoribacter sp.
ATCTACGTTCTGTGGATTTTATTTGACTTTATTCCTAATTTAAATAGCTGATATGAAAATTCCATTTTCACTACCCGTCATTGATGACGAGGTAGTAAAAGAGATGCTGGATACGTTGACCCGCACGGGATGGTTAACGACCGGTCCGAAGGCTCGTGCCTTGGAGGAAGAGATTAAGACGTTTACCGGCGGAGAGGCGGTGTTGTGTGTAAATTCTTGGACGTCGGGAGCGATGCTGCTGATGCGGTGGTTGGGGATTGGAGCGGGAGATGAAGTGGTGGTGCCGGCTTATACTTATAGCGCAACAGCTTTGTGCGCGATGAATATGGGCGCAAAGGCGGTGATGGTGGATGTGAAGGATGATTTTACCATAGATCCGACAAAATTGAAGGCGGCTATCACTCAACATACGAAAATGGTTTTACCGGTGGATATGGGGGGATTCCCTTGTGATTATGATGCGATCCGTGAGGCGTTGGATGATCCGGAGGTGAAGGCATTGTATTGTCCTGAATCGGAAAAACAGAGGCAATTGGGACGGATCATATTGATGGCGGATGCGGCTCATTCTTTGGGAGCTTTTTATAAAGGGAAAGCCAGTGGGACTGTTGCCGATGTGACGGTGTTTTCTTTGCATTCGGTGAAGAATATCACAACCGGTGAAGGGGGGGCGATTGTGCTGAATTTGCCGAAGGGTTTTGATAATCAAAAAGAATTGGCTTTTCTGCGAATCTTGGCATTAAACGGGCAGAATAAGAGTGCGTTTGAGAAGAATCAACCGGGGGCGTGGAGGTATGATATTATTGATCAGGGACTAAAAGTGAATATGCCGGATTTGTGCGCTACCGTCGGATTAGCACAGATGCGTAGGTATAAGAGTACGTTCTTGCCTGAGCGAAAGGAGCTTTTTGAATTTTATGTGCGTGAATTTTCGAAGTATGATTGGGCGATGATCCCGCCTTATCGTACGGATAAAACAGAAAGTTCTTATCATTTGTTTTTGTTGCGTGTGAAGGGTATTGGGGAAGAGAAGAGGGATGCGATGATTCAGTATATTAGCGAAAAAGGAGTGGGGGTGAACGTGCATTATATACCGATGGCTATGTTGACTTTGTTTAAAAATAGGGGGTATTGTATGGAGGATTATCCTTGTACTTATCAGTTATATCGCAATGAAATTTCTTTGCCTATTTATAATCATCTGACACGTGAACAATTGAGATGGGTGGTTGATACGGTGGTTGAAGCTTATGAAGCTATAAAGTAAGTAAACTGATTATTTTCCTTTTATGTATCATTTTTTGAAGTATGTTTTTGACGTACTCTTAGC
>JAVXFZ010000174.1:0-1324 GCA_036657595.1 Odoribacter sp.
CCTGCTTCTTTTATTAGCAGGATTCGCTCAAGCAAGCGACTATCAGGTGAAAATACAGGTAAAGAATCTGCCGGAGACAGCGAAACCTACCCTTTTACGCATCTACAACGGCAGTATGTTTATCCTCGACAGTTTGGCGACACGCGACGGGGAATGGGTGACGTTTCATATTCCGGAAAATACCGCTCCCGGAAGCCTGCGCACGATATTAGGGATACCAATGTACGGACAACAGCCGGTGGCTTTCGATTTTCTCTATAACCGTGAAGATATTGAGCTGTCGGTTGATTTCAACAACACCGATACGACCATTGAGGTGATCCGTTCAAAAGAGAATACGATTTACTTTCAGTTTAAAAAAGCGGATGCCTTGTTTTTTCGCAAATTGGGATTGTTGGAGCAGGTGGTAGTTAATTATCCGGATCAGGATGAATTTTACAAGATTGCTCAGGAATATTACAAGAAATATCAAGTGCAACGCGATTGTTTCATCGACGAAACGTATGCTGCCCACCAGAATACTTTAGCGGGAAAGATCATTCGCAATCAAAAGATGCCGATTACCGAAACGAATATGACGGCTGCCGAACGCGATTCGGTGTTCCGTGCCGATTTTTTAGAAAAGATTGATTTCACCGACACGCTTTTGTTGAATACGGATGTATATACGGACAAGGTCTTCCGGTATATACAAATGTTTATGAAACGGGAAGCCAGTCCCCGTGAGAACGAGACAAACTGCATCCGGGCATTGGATCAAATCGTTCCCCGATTGGATGTGAATCCGGTGGTGCAACAACACTTACTGCAATTTCTGATCGGAGGCTTCGAAACGATGAAAATGGAAGAGGTGTTAGCGCATATTTCCGCTAATTATCTGCAACAATGCGGCGGTTCGAGTGATATTATCAAACGCCGTCTCGAAGGATATAGCCGGATGGCTATCGGACAAAAAGTGCCAGATTTCATAGTCAACGATTTCAACGGCAATCCGGTGAGTCTTTATAATACGATTAGTCCTTATATATTGGTATTGTTTTGGCACACCGACTGCGGACATTGTCAGGTAATGATGAAGGAATTGCCTTTGTTAGCCCAGCAGAAGATGTTTTCAAGCCACCAAGTGAAGATGATCGGGATTTCAATTGATGAGCAAAAAGAAAATTGGGAGAAATTCTCAGCCAACTATCAATTGGATTGGCTGAATACACACATTGAGGGAGGATTTGAGAATGAGGTTGCCGGCGATTATAATTTATTTGCCACGCCCAGTATGTTTCTGCTGGACGATCAGTACAGGATCATCGCCAAACCGACTACGATC